>JAUJMI010000037.1 GCA_030446945.1 Longimicrobium sp.
CGGTGAGGCGCTCCGATCAGGAAGCGGTCGGTGTGAAGCCGTGCCTTTTCGCTACTCGGCCGCTATCTTCCCGTCGGCCCCTTTGCTCCCCCACTCGCTCCCGTCATGCCGCAGCCGATCGTCCAGGTAGACGCCTTCGCGGACCGCGCCTTCACCGGCAATCCCGCGGCCGTGTGCATCCTACCGGCGCCGCGCGATGAGGGGTGGATGCGCGAGGTGGCGGCCGAGATGAACCTGTCGGAGACCGCGTTTCTGCACGCGGAGGAGGATGGATGGCGCCTGCGCTGGTTCACGCCGGAGGTGGAGGTGGAGCTCTGCGGGCACGCCACGCTGGCCACCGCGCACGTGCTGTGGGAAGACGGGCATCTGCCGGCGGGCGAGGCGGCGCGCTTCCACACGCGCAGCGGGCTGCTCACGGCGCGCAGGATGGGGGAGTGGATCGAGCTGGACTTCCCCGCGAAGCCGATCCTGGACGCGCCCGTGCCGCAAGGGCTGGCGGCGGCGCTCGGGGCGGAGCCCGTGTACGTGGGGCGCAGCCACTTCGACGTGCTGGTGGAGGTCGCATCGGAGGCGGAGGTGCGCGCGCTGAAGCCGGACCCGGGGCGGCTCGCCGCGGTGGAGGCGCGCGGGGTGATCGTGACCGCGCGGGCGGACGGCGGGGCGGGGTACGACTTCGTGTCGCGCTTCTTTGCGCCGCGCGTGGGCGTCGCGGAGGATCCGGTCACCGGCTCGGCCCACTGCGTGCTGGCGCCGTACTGGGCGGCGAAGCTGGGGCGGGACGAGCTGGCCGGCTTTCAGGCATCGCGCCGCGGGGGCACGGTGCGGGTGCGCGCCGCCGGCGACCGCGTGCACCTGGGCGGCCGCGCCATCACCGTCCTGCGCGGGGAGCTCGTCTGATGGAGCGTCGCCTGATCTCCAGCGGCACGCCGTGGGAGCCTGTGGTGGGGTACTCGCGGGCGGTGCGGGTGGGCCCCCACGTGCACGTCTCCGGCACCACCGCCACCGACGCCGCGGGCAACATCGTGGGCCCCGGCGACGCCCACGCGCAGACGGTGCAGACGCTCCGGAACATCCAGCGCGCCCTGGAGCAGGCCGGCGCGCGCCTGGAGGACGTCGTCCGCACGCGCATGTACGTCACCGACATCGCGCGCTGGGAAGAGGTCGCCCGCGCGCACGGCGAGGTCTTCGCCGAGATCCGCCCCGCCACGTCGATGGTGCAGGTCAGCGCCCTGATCGACCCCGCGATGCTGGTGGAGATCGAGGCGGTGGCGTACGTAGTAGGGATTAGGGATTAGGAACAGCAGGTAAGAGGCAGTCGTAGTTGGTGGCCGTTCCCCGTTCCCCCGCATTTCCGTGCACCAACCGCAACCGAGCCTCATGCCCGCCGATCGTTCCCGCCCGCGCGTCCTCGTCACCGGTGCCAGCGGAGTGCTGGGGCGCTCGCTCGCGGGGCGCGCGGCCGCGGGCGGATACGTCGTGCGCGGCACCGGCCGCGGCGTTACGGGGCCCGGAGACGAATGGACGCGCTGCAACCTCGCCAGCGGCGAGGGGGTGGATGCGGCGGTGCAGGACGTCCACACCGTCATCCACGCGGCCAGCAGCCCCAAGGGAGACACGGAGCGCACCGACGTGCACGGGACGATGCGCCTGCTGGAAGCCGCGAGGCGAGCGGGGGTGCGGCACGTGGTGTACGTCTCCGTCGTGGGGATCGACCGCGTCCCCTATGCCTACTACCGCCACAAGCTCGCCGCCGAGCGCGAGATGCAGGCGGGGCGCGTGCCGTGGACCATCCTGCGCGGGACGCAGTTCCACGAATTCGTCGACACCATGTTCGCCGGGATGATGAAGCTCCCGGCCGGCTTCGTCCCCACCGATTTCCAGAGCCAGCCGGTGCACGTGGACGAGTTCGCGGACGCGCTGTGGGAGTGCGTGGCCGCCGGGCCCATGAAGCGGGCGCCCGACGTGGCGGGGCCCCAGGTCCTGCGCTTCGGCGCGATGATGCGCGCGTGGAAGGCCGCGCGCGGCATCCGCAAGCCGGTGATCCACCTCCCGCTTCCCGGCGCCGTGGCCGCCGCCCTGCGCCGCGGCGGCGCGACCGCGCCCGAGCACGCGGTGGGGCGCATGACCTGGGAAGAGTGGCTTCGGGAAAGATACGGCACGGCACTTCCGTAACAGAATTGTTGCAGATTCGTGAACCGACCGGCGAACCCGGTGTACGGGATCTCTCGCTGTACGAAGCTGGACCTCCGGAGGCGGATGCGAGCTGTGACGAAGCGGTGGAAGCAGGGGGGGATCGCCGCCCTGTGGACGGTGCTCGCGGGAGCGGCACCGCCCCCGGCGGGCGGCGGCCAGACCCCGGTGCGCGTGTCGATCGATCCGCGCGAAGGCACGGGCGCGACCGTGTGCCTGCAGGCCGGCCCCGGAGTGCGGGGGCGCAAGCGCGCATCCGTGTCGCACGGCGGCGGAAACGCGATCCTCTCCGCGGGCCCCGAGAGTCCCGGCCCGCACTGCGTGGAGCTCGCCGAGCCCGAGGGCACGGTCTCGGTGAGCCTCCAGTACTCGCGGCTCTGGGTGATCCCCTCCACGCTGACCGAGCACAGCTACCCGGCGGCGCAGGTGCGGGGGAAGCGGCTCACCTTCGTCTGGGTGCGCGACTGAGCGAGGCCCTCCCCGCCGGCGAGCTGCCTCGTCTGCGCGAGCGGCTCCTGGCCTGGTACGACGCCCACCGCCGCGACCTCCCCTGGCGCACCCCGCCCGGCGCAACGCCCGACCCGTACCGCGTGTGGCTCTCGGAGGTGATGCTCCAGCAGACGCGCGTGGAGACGGTGAAGCCGTACTTCCACCGCTGGCTGGATCGCTTTCCCACCCTCCAGACTCTCGCCGAAGCTCCGCTGGACGACGTCCTCAAGGCGTGGGAGGGGCTCGGCTACTATTCGCGCGCCCGCAACTTCCACCGCGCCGTACGCGAGGTGGCGGAGCGCCACGACGGCCGCATTCCTGACGACCCGGTGGCCTTTCGCGGGCTGCCGGGGGTGGGGCGCTACACGGCGGGCGCGGTGATGTCGATCGCCTTCGGGCGGGAGGAGGCGCTGGTGGACGGCAACGTGCGCCGCGTCTTCGCCCGCTGGACGGACGACCCCGCTCCCGCCGATCCCGCCCTCTGGTCGCTCGCCGCGGCGCTCGCCCCCGGCGCCCGCCCCGGCGACGTGAACCAGGCGGTGATGGAGCTGGGCGCCACCCTCTGCGTCCCACGCGCCCCGCTCTGCGGCGAGTGCCCGGTGCGCGAGCACTGCCGCGCCTTTCGCCGCGGCTCCCAGGCCGAGCGCCCCGCGCCGAAAAAGGCGAGGCCCACCCCGCACGAGGACACCGCCGTCGCCCTGGTCGAGCACGAGGGCCGCACCCTCCTGGTCCGCCGCCCCGTGGACGCGAGGCTGGGCGGGATGTGGGCCTTTCCCGCCGCCGTGCGCCGCCGTGGCGAGAGCGTCGCCGCCGCCGCCGAGCGCGCGGTGCGCGAGGGGCTGGCGCTGGAGGTGCGCGCCGGAGCCGCCATCGGCACGGTGAAGCACACCTTCACCCATGTACGGGCCAGCTACCACGCCGTCCGCTGCACCCTCCTCTCCGGCGATCCGCGCCCCCTGCACTACGATGCCTGGGCCTGGGCCACCCCCGCCGATCTCTCCTCCTACGCCCTACCCGTCGCCCAGCGCCGCATCGCCGCGCTTGCCGCCGAGCCTCGCTGTTCAGCGGAACGGACCGCTGAGCCGGCTGTCCCTCCCTCCACCTTTGAGAGCTTGTTGCGTTATTAAACGGTTTGGGCGCTAACCTTTAACAATGCGCGTGCCTACCAAGACTCCGGCGCCGCGTCGACTGTTCGATCCCCAGTCCCCTGAACATCCAGCCGGAAGGCAGCCCATGAGCAGAGCAGGCGCGTGGGTGCGGCAGCAGTCCGGGCCAAAAGGGTTCTCGGCCTTCATCCCGGCGCCACTTCCTCCATCTCCTCCGCTGGAGTTCACGCCGGAGCTCACGGGGATCTACGAGGAAGCCGTCCACGTGGTGGGACAGCTGGAGGGCATCACGCGGACCATGGATCCCGAACGCCTCCTGTACGTGTACGTGCGAAAGGAGGCGGTGCTCTCCAGCCGGAGCGAGGGAACGCAGTCCACCCTTTGAGTGGCGCGTTCCAGCGGCTGGAGCAGCTCGGGATCGCGCGGGAAACCACCGGCCGGTCACGCGATCGCCTGTACGCGTACCACCGGCAGCTCACCCTCTGGGACCAGGGAACCGAGTCTCCAGAACACACTCCGCAGGGGGGCAGCTAGCGAAAGACACGCCGCGCTGTTGCAGGCTGTCCCCTGCCCCTCATCCCTTCATCCCCCATACCTGATCCCCGTATTCGAACTCCACCTCCTTCCTGATCTCCGGCAGGAGCGAGCGGTGCACGGGGCACTCGTTCGCGGCGCGCTCCAGGCGGGCGCGCTGCTCGGGGGTGAGGCCCGCGGGCATGCGGATGCGCACCGGGATCGCGTCCACGCGGCGCGGGTCGGCGCGCATGTGCTTGACGGCGACGAACTCGGCGGAGTCGAAGGGGATCCCCTCGCGCTGCGCCACGATCGCCATGGTGGTGACCATGCACGACCCCAGCGATGCCGCCAGCAGGTCCGTGGGGGAGAAGGACGAGCCGTCGCCCATGTTGTCGCGGGGCGCGGCGGTCTGCATCGATGCGCCGGAGGGGCCGTGGCGCAGCTCCGTCTTCAGGTTGCCGGCGTAGCTGCCGTTGATCTCGACCGCCATCGCGTCCTCGGTGGTGGGGGGGACGGCCGCACGGGGCGGCCATTGGGCTGCGTTTCGTCATCACCCGGCGTGCCCGCTGTCCCCTTGGGGGGTCACGGGCGCGGGGCCGTTCCGGCGCCTCGGCGGGCAAGATGAAACACCGCAACTGTTTGCGCAAATGACGCATTTCGGCACCCGCGTTGCCTACAGAGGAGCGGCACCCGGATTCCTCCACCGTACGACCCCAAGAGGCACCATGCGCTCGCGCCCCTCCATCCTCGCCCTCCTCTTCGCGGCGGTACTCGTCTTCCCCGCGTCCGCCGGCGCCCAGCGCTGCCGCCGCGACTGCGACGACCGCGACCGCGATGGCGGCCGCGAGGAGTGGGGTCCGCGCCGGCCAACCGGCGGCTACCTCGGCGGGCGGCTGGAGCTCGCGAAGCCGCAGGGCGAGTTCGGCGAGTTCGTGGAGTCCGGCTTCGGCGGGAACGTGAACTACATCCACCGGCTGGACCGCGACGGGCTCATCGGAGTCCGTGTGGATGCCGAGGCGGTCACCTACGGCTACGAGCGGCAGCGCGTCCTCCTGAGCCCCACCATCGGCGGGCGTATCCTGGCCGACCTGGTGACCACCAACAACGTCGCCTTCCTGGGCGTCGGCCCGCAGATCGGCACGCCGAACGGGACGCTGCGCCCGTACGCGCACGGCTTCGCCGGGGTCTCGTACCTCTTTACCTCATCGACGCTGGAGGGGAGCCACAGCGGCGAGCCGTTCGGCAGCACCACCAACTTCGACGACGTGACGTTTGCGTACGGCGGCGGGGCGGGCCTTTACATCCCGCTGCGCCGCGGGACGGCGCCCATCTCGCTGGACCTGGGCGCCACCTACCGCAACGCCGGCCGCGCCGAGTACCTGCGCGAGGGCGACATCGTCGACAACCCGGACGGCTCCATCACCCTCTTCCCCACGCGCAGCGACACCGACATGCTCACCTTCCACGTCGGCGTGACGGTGGGGCTCAGCCGGTAAGCTTCGGGCCGGGGCAGAGATGCAGGGGGAGGCGCGGAGATGGTCCCGCGCCTCCTTCGTTTTTAGGGTGACGCGGGAGGGTGCCGGTATGTTCGCGAGGAGCGGTGCGGCGTCGCGCACGGGCAGTCCGCCCCTACGTGGCATCGGTGAGGGCGATGGGCGGCGGAGCGGCTTCGGACACGTGCGCGATGAATCGCGCCCCTACGAGGCCTGTGCACACCGCGGAAGTCCGTGCAAACGCCCCTCCCCCAGGTGGTTCTTGGGGGAGGGGCAGCGAGGTGACGAGCGGGCTGGGGGCGTGCGATCCCTGGCCCTTACGGCGCCGGCGTCGGAGCGGGGGTGCCGGTGGCCGGCGCCGTTTCCGTGGTGGTCGTGCTCTCCGTCGTCGTGGTGGTGGTCTCTTCGTCGTTGCCGCCCATGACGCGCATCAGCACCCAGATCAGCGCCGCCAGCAGCACGAGCCCCAGGAGCCAGGGGAGAAAGTTGGGTCCGCTGCGCTTCCGCTCGACGTTGATGTCCGCCATCTCGACCTCCAGGGGGGTACGGGGGCAGGCCGGCGTCCGGTGCGCGCCGTAAGGTTGGTGCGCGCCCTTTCGCACGCGGCATGCCAGCCGCTACCCGACGCGCACGAAGAAAGCCTTGAGGTACGCCGTCTCTGGAATGGCGGGATGCACCGGGTGGTCCGGGCCCTGGTGCCCCTGCTCCACCACCTGCAGCGACCTCCCCTGCCGCCGCCCGGCGCGCAGCACCGCATCCTGCAGCGAGGCGCGCGGCAGGTGGTACGAGCACGACGCGGACACCAGGATGCCGTCCTGCTTCAGGACATCCAGCGCCAGCGTGTTGAGCCGGCGGTAGGCCTCCTCCCCCTGCTTGATGTCTTTCTTGCGCTTGATGAAGGCGGGCGGGTCCAGCACCACCGCGTCGAAGCGCTCCCCGTCCGCCGCGAGCTGGCGCAGCACGTCGAAGGCGTCGCCGCGGATCGACGAGACCCGTTCCTCCACGCCGTTGAGGGCGGCGTTGCGGGCGACCATCTCCAGCGCGGGCGCGGAGGCGTCCACGCACACCACCCCCTCCGCGCCGGCGGCGGCGGCCTGCACCCCCCAGCCGCCCACGTACGAGAAGACGTCCAGCACCCGCCCGCCCCGGACGTACGAGGCCAGACGCGCGCGGTTCATCCGGTGGTCGAAGAACCACCCCGTCTTCTGCCCCGCGACGGGCGCCTCGAACTTCACCCCGTTCTCCTCCAGCGGCAGCACCTCGGGGACCTCGCCCCACGCCGTCTCCACGTACGACGGCAATCCCTCCAGCTCGCGCCCGCCCACGTCGTTCCGCAGCAGGATCCCCGCGGGGGAGAGCTCGTCGCGGAGCGCCTCCACGATCTCGTCACGCACGCGCTCCATCCCCGCCGTGGTGATCTGGACGACGAGGCGGTCTCCGAAGCGGTCCACCACCAGCCCAGGCAGCCCGTCGCTCTCGCCGAAGACGGCGCGGTAGAAGGGGGTGCCGAAGACGGTGTCGCGCAGCGCGACCGCGCGGCGGATGCGGCCGCGCAAAAAGGCGCGGTCCAGCTGGGAGTTGCGGTCGCGGCTCACCATGCGCACGGCGATCAGCGAGCGCGGGTTGACGTATCCCACCCCCAGCGGCGCGCCGCGCGCGTCCTGCACCTCGGCCAGGTCACCGGGCTCAAACGCTACCAGCGGCGTGGCAACCACATCCACCTCGTTGCTGAACACCCACAGGTGCCCGGCACGTAGCCTGCGGTCTTCGTCCTTGCGGAGGCGGAGCGGGGGGAGCGTCATCGGCTTGAATCCCTGGTCTTCGGAACCGTATCGAGCCCCGCGGCAGGCAAAGGCGGGTGCGTGGGGCGGTGCGCCCGCGCGAAACATACACCCGCGGCCCGCGCCGGGCACCTCCGCCCCGTCCACGCCGCGCCCGTGCCCGCACCCCGTTCCGCAGCCGAATGGCCATCGACACACCCCTGCCCCCCGCGCCCACCGAACGCCGCCTGCGCGAGCTGGACCTGCTGCGCCGCCTCGCCGTGGAGACCGCCGCGTCGGTGGAGCCCGAGGAGATCTGGGCGGCCGTCTGCCGCGGCCTCCCCGAACTGACGGGCGCGGATGCCGCGCTCCTGGCCCTCCCCGGCGAGGAACCGCGTGAGTGGTGGGCAGGGCCGGACGCGGACCCCCCGCACGCCCCCGCCCTGCGCGCGCTGCTGGAGACGGCGCGGCGCGGCGGGCGCACGGCGTCGGCGGGGGGCGAGCTGGCGGCGGTGGCGGTCCCCATGCGCCCGCGCGGCGAGCCGGCGGCGCTGGTGGTGGGGTGGATCGATGGCGACGTCCCCCCCGGCGGCACCGCGCTGGTGGAGGCGCTGGCCGAGCAGACCTCGGTGGCGCTGGCCGGCGCCGCGCGCTACGCCGAGATGCGCGACGCGGCCGTGAGGCGCGACCGCTTCTTCTCCGCCATGAGCCACGACCTGCGCACCCCCATCACCGCCATCGTTGGGTACAGCGAGCTCCTGCAGGACGGCATCGTCGGCGATCTGACGGAGCGGCAGCAGGAGATGATGGAGCGGATTTGCCAGGTCTCCGGCCACCTCTCCCAGCTCGTCAACGACATCCTGGACCTCGCCAAGCTGGATGCCGGGCGTATGGAGTTCCAGCTGCAGCCGATCCCTCTCGGAGAGCTGCTGGACAGCGCCATCTCCGCGGTGGAGCCACAGGCCGCCGCCAAGGGTCTGCGGGTGCACGTTGAGGGCACCCCGGACGTCGTCGTCTCCGCCGACGAGCCGCGGGTACGGCAGATCCTGGTGAACCTCCTCTCAAACGCGGTCAAGTTCACGGAGAGCGGCGAGGTCGCCGCCTCCGCGGGCGTCGATGGCGAGCGCGGATGGATCGAGGTGCGCGACACCGGCCCCGGGCTCCCGGAGGGAAGCGAGGAGGCGGTCTTCGAGGAGTTCCTGCAGCTCGCGACGGGCGGCAAGGGGAAGCGCGAGCCGGGCACCGGCCTCGGCCTGGCCATCGCGCGCCGCCTGGCCCGCGCCATGGGCGGCGACCTCACCGCCCGCAACGTGGACGGCAGCGGCGCCGCGTTCACTTTGTATCTCGCGCACCACTCCGAGAGCTGACGTCCGCTGGCCTCACACAGAGACATGGAGGGGACGGGAAGAAGGAACCGCGAGAATTTGTCCGCGGCTTTCCGTTCCCCTCCGTGCCCTCTTTGTGATGCTTTTCTCGGGCAGATGTACGCCAGCGCCCCTCCCCCAGGTATTTGCTGGGAGAGGGGGCGGCGCAGCGACGAGTGGGGAGGGCGTCCTGCGCCCTCAGCCGTTTCCGCCCCCGTCGCCCCCGATCTCTTCCGGCCGCACGCCCTCGCGCACCTGGCGTGCGGTCTCGTCGAGCTGGGCCTGGAGCTCCGCGGCGTTGCGGCGGATGTCCTGGAGGTCGCCGCTGTTTTCCTGCACCTGGTCGCCGGCGGCGTGGAGGAGCTCGTTGGTCTGCTCCAGGCGCTCGGCGTTCGCGCGGAGGAGCTCGGCCGTGCGCGCCTGGGTTTCGGCGAGATCTTCCTGGCGGTCCGCGGTGCGCACGTCGTCCTCGCGGCGCACGTGGTCGGCGCGGTGGACGGCGGGAAGGTCGTGCACGCCCAGCCCTTCCGGGTAGCTCCCGGGCGGCGGGGCCTGCTCGGAGCCGTGCCGGTGAAGGTCAGCGTCGCCCCGTGCGTCGTCGGCGAGCTGCTGCGCGCGCTCCTCCGTGTCACGCAGTTCCCGCTCGCTGAGCGGGCGCGGATCGTTGTCCATCGTGCACCCCCGTGGTAGTGGTTCGCCGTCGGCGGCGCGCGGCCGCGGGGTGGGGCGCAGGTGCAAGGACTTCGCCAGGGCAGGGAATAGGGATTAGGGAATAGGGAATAGGGGACAGGAAACAGCAATCCAAGGCCGCGGGCCCGCAGTGGCTGCCTGTACCCTGTCCCCCGCCGTTCACCGTTCCCCGGTCCCCGTTCCCCTCTCCCCTCCCAGCGGCACGGACGTTGAATCACCCCGCCCACCATGCACTACGCCGACGACCACTTCCTGTTTCCGCTCGTGCGCGAGCCCCGCTCGCGCTGGGAGCGCGCCGGGCTCTCGCCCCGGCAGGAGCGGCGGGTGAGCCTCGCGCTCAACCTGCTCGTGCTCCTCTTCGTGGCGGGCTGGGCGTACACCATCGTGCTGCGCCTCTCCAACCCGCGCCCGGTCACCGCGGGCGCCGACACGCCGGTGCTGGGCTCCGGCTCCGCCTTCGATGACCCCAACGCACCCCCCACCATCGCCGAACGCCTGGGCGGCGGCGGCATCGCGCCCGCGCTGACGGCCGAGCTGCTGCGCCGGAACGCGCGCACGTACGCCGCCACCCTGGACCCAACCGTGCGCGGGTTCAGCGGGGCCGTGTACGCGCAGATCCTGGAGCCGGGGGAGCAGCCCGACCTCCCCGCCCCCCAGCCCGGCGCCGAGCCCACGCTGGCCAACGAAATCGCCGGGCGGCTGGGCGGCGGCATCTCCGGCGTGGTGCTGAGGGCCGGGCGGCTGGCGGAGCCGGTGCCCAACCTGCAGGTCATCCGCATGGTGCCCATGTCGGTCAAAAAGGGCGGCAGCGTGGGCCGCTACAAGATCGGCAACTGGCCGTGCGAGGTGGGCCGCTGCCCCGCGAACCCGATCTACACGACCCCGAAAGGGATGATCGAGGTGACGCCGCAGAACAAGGAGATCTTCTTGAGCGAGCACATCCAGCTCAAGGACTTCATCACCAAGCTGCAGGACAACGTCTGGCCCAAGTACGTGGTGGTGGACCCCAAGAACCTGGACAAGATCGAGCTGGTGGTGAAGGAGCTGGAGGCGATGGGGTACCCGGTGGACAACCTCTTCGCCGTGAGCGGCTTCCGCAGCCCGTGGTACAACGCCAGCGGGGGGAGCACCGCCGGGCGCGGGCAGCTCAGCCGCCACATGTACGGCGACGCCATGGACATCGCGGTGGACAACGACCGCAACGGCGTGATGGACGACCTGAACCGCGACGGGGCCATCAACCTCAAGGACGCCCGCATCATCGGCATGGCCGTGGACCGGGTGGAGAAGAAGTACCCCGGCCTGGTGGGGGGGATGCACTACTACCCGCCCACCGGCGGGCACAAGGGGATGGTGCACATCGACACGCGCGGCAACCGCGCGCGCTGGTAGACCCAATCACACTGCCGGAAGGAGCGCACCGTGGCCGAACCGCGCACTGAAGAGACCCGAGAGAACCGCCGGACGAGCGGTCCCAACGACCCCACGCCCGACCTGGCGGGGGTGCGCGACGACGACATGGAGCCGCACGCGGGGCTGCGCTACGTGGCGCGCCTCTTCAAGGTCCTGGCGCTGCTGATCCTCCTCCTGCTGATCGCCGAGATCGTGCTCCAGCTCTGGCGCGCCGGCCTCAACGCCGTCCCCACTCTCCTGGTGGACGCCACGCAGATGATCGTGCTGGGCGCCCTCCTGTGGGGCGCCGGCGACCTGGCGCTGATGCTGATCGAGTCCAACCACGACCTGCGCGCCACCCGCATCCTGGTAGGGCGCCTCAACGGCAAAGTTCAGCGCCTGGAGGCGATGAGCTTCGGCCCGCCCACGCCCCGCCCCGGCCCACCCGGGGCGCCCGCCCCGCGCCCCGGCGCCGTCGGCTCCAACGTCCCCCTCCCCGGCGCCACCCCGCCCCGTGACGGACCTCCATAACGGTGGCCCGCGGCGCACGGAAGAGGAGGCGCGGAGAGAGATCTCCGCGCCTCCGCCGCTTGCGTCCGGCGTTGACTTAGATTCTGGTTGCTGTACTGTATTCCTGTACAGATAGCCCAGAGGAGTCGACATCGCCATCGAGACAACGTACCCCCACGCACGCGCTTCATTTGCCGCTCTGTGCGATGCCGCCACTCAAGATCGCGAAACCGTAATCATCCACCGCCGCGGAACCGAGGACGTGGCGCTCGTGGGGCAGCGGAGCTTCGCAGCCTCCAGGAGACGGCGCATCTGCTGCGGTCGCCCAAGACGCGGAGCGCCTCATGCGTGCGCTGGTGCGCTCGGAGGCGCCGCAGAGCGCGGCCGAGCTGCGCGCCGAAATCGGCTTGGCCGACAGAGCGTAAGGAGCGCCCGCACGTCGGCCCGGGGCGCGACGCGGTGTTCCACCCGGAATTTCAGGAGGATCTGCGCCACTGGGTAGAGATCGACCGCAAAGTTGCCCTGCGTGCGCGGGATCTAATTGAGGCGATTCTCCGCGACCCGCTCGGCGGGATCGGCAAGCCCGAGCCGTTGAAGTACCTGGCTCCGGAGACGTGGTCGCGCAGGCTCACCGCGGAGCACCGGCTCGTCTACCTTATTGAGCACGAACGCATCGAGTTCCTGCAAGCCCGGATGGGTGCGGGTGGCCGGCACCGAGGCGGCAACACGGGGATGAGCCCCCACACCGGCGGCTGAAGCCCCGGCTGGAACTACGGGAAGGCGGCTGAAGCCGGCTTGAGGAACGCGGCATTGGACCCGGAGTCCGCGCGGCGGCCGTTGTGCCGTTGTTGGCGCGGGTTCACTCGCCCAGCGCCCCTCAGATCCCCCCGCCCATGCGCAGGTGCAGGCGGAAGCCGCCGCCGCCGAGCCCCCGCGCCAGGTCCACGCGCACCAGGTTGTCGAGGAGCGACACGCCGACGCCCACACCGCGCAGCGGGCGCGCGTCCCATAGCCCGGCGCTGTCGCCCGCCCAGCCCGCGTCGCCAAAGAGGGAGAGGCGCATCATGGGCGCGCCGCGGGTGAGCTCGGCACGGGCGAGCCAGAGGGTCTCGCCGCGCATGGAGGCGGCGTCGTGGCCGCGGACGGTGGTGGCGCCGCCGATCTGCCAGAGGCGCTGCACCGGCATCTGCCCGAAGCCCGTGCCCCCCGCCAGCGACAGCCCGTAGCCCACGCCGCCCGCGATCGGCCCCTCCGCGCCCAGGCGCAGGAGAGGGCGCCCAAAGGTGGCGCCGCCCGTCTCGCCATGGAGCTCCAGCTCGGCGCGCGTGCGGAGGCCAGAGGGGTCGTCGCCTCGCGAGGCGCGGAGGCGGAAGGTGGCGCCGGCCTGCCCGAGCCTCTCGGCCGTCACGTTCTCGCGCGTGTGGAAGCCGTCGTCGAACGCGCCCCGCAGGCTCACGTCCGTGCGGGCGCGGACGCCCGCCTGGTGCTCCGCGAAGAGGCGCAGGTCCCAGCGCTGGCGCCGCGTGGCCGCGGGGGACAGGCGCAGCTCCGCGCCGGTCGCGCGGAAGTAGTCGTTCTCATCGCGGCCCAGGAGAAGGGCGCTGGCGGAGCTGGCGAGCGAGAAGGGCTGCGAAGCCACCGCCACCGCCTCCAGCCCGCGGTACGCCGCCACCTCGGTGCGCAGCGCGGCCGTGGAGTGTACCCCGCCGAGGCGCGCGCCGATCTCCCCCGTCGTGCCGGCGCGCAGCTCGCCACGCAGCTCCGCGGGGCCCAGCGGCAGGCTGCCCCGCGCACCGAGCGAAAGGCCCTCCACCCGGTTGAAGCGGATCAGCTCCGGGCTCAGCAGCCGCACTCCCGGCCGGCCGACGCTCCACGGGGTGGTCGGCAGGTCGCGCACCAGGTCGGCGAGCGTGCGCAGCTCCTGCTCGCTGACGGCGCCTTCCTTCTCGTCGTAGATCCCCGCGGAGAAGGCGGGGCCGCTCACCAGGTCCGTCCCCGGCGCGCGGGTCACGACGAAGGCCTGGGTGCACTTCGGCGCGGCCGCGCTGTCCGCCGCCGCGCTGTCGCTCTTCGCGCTGTCGCCCGCGGCCATGCGGGCGATCTCGCGGTCCCACGCGGCCTCCCAGCTGGAGTCGCTCTGCACGCCGGTGCCGAGGTTGATGCTCCCCTTGATCTGGCGCCGGCACCGCGGCGGCGTGGCGGCCACGCCCTCGGGCGCGCTCTGGCGGGTGGGGGCGGCGGCCAGCGTGTCGCCCGTCACCCGGTAGCCCTCGTAGGTGCGCTCGTAGGAGAGGGGAAAGCGGCGCCCGGAGAAGTGCGCCACGCCGCGCGCCGCCACGCTGCGCGGAAGCCACCAACGCCGGTCCCAGAGTCCGTAGTCGATCGCCACGTAGTCCAGCTCGGCCCCCGCCTCCGGCATGATGACGGTGACGCCGGGCCGGGCGCTGGAGAAGGGGCGGCTCTGCCGGAACCCGGCGCGCACCACCGCGTGCGTTTCCGAATCCAGCCAGAAGGAGCCGTTGATGAGGTGCGGATCGGCGCGGCGCGCGGCGATCCGCAGCTCCAGGATCCGCACCCCGCGCCCGTTGGGAAGGCGGATGGAGAGGCTGTCGCCGCTGGAGTAGCGGTAGTGGGCCTCGCCGCCCGCCGCCAGCGGGTTGCGGATCACGGTGGAGTCGAAGCGGAGGAGCATCTCCGGATCGGCCGGGTCGAAGGCGATCGCCATCGCCACGCCCGCGATGTTGTCGGGCGAGACGCGCTGCGCCCCCGCGCGCACCACCGGGATCGCCTCGCGGGCGCCGGTCACCTCCACGCGCACCGTGTCGCGGCTCCAGTCGATGCGCGACGCCGTCTCCCGCCGGAAGAGAAGCTTCTCGACCCCCATCACCGACATCCGCGCCGAGATGCGCTCCCGCGCCGTCACCTGGTAGCCGGTGATGCGTGTGTCGACCACCGCACGCCGGGCGCGGGCCAGCCTCACCAGCTCGCGGGCGCGAGGGTCGCGGTAGGCGTCGTCCTGGGCGGCGGCGGGAAGCGCGCAGAGGAGGAGGGCGAG
>JAUJMI010000038.1 GCA_030446945.1 Longimicrobium sp.
CGTGGTTCCAGCCGGGGGCTTCAGCCCCCGGGTGTTCGCGGGCTGACCTCGCCAATCCACGCCAACGCCTTGCGCCGCGCGAAGATCCGTGTAGATTCCGGTTTGCACGCCAACTGCGTGCGGTGGATGAATTTGCCGCGACCGCTTGCGACCACCTAAAAAAACGCTAAAGAGTCGGGATCTCCGGTAGCCCGTTCTGGTATGCCGTGCCCCGCACTCCAAGAGAGCCGCGGGGCCTTTATTTCTCCGGATATACAGCATGCAGCAGCTTCGCCCGCCATATCTCGACGCACTCGACCAGCGCGTCCTCGTCTTCGACGGGGCGATGGGGACCTCGGTCCAGCGCTACGACCTGACCCCCGAGGACTTCGGCGGCCAGACGCTGGAGGGGTGCAACGACTACCTCGTGATCTCCAGGCCGGACGTCATCGAGGAGATCCACGCCTCGTTCCTGGAAGCGGGGGCCGACGTGCTGGAGACGGACACCTTCCGCTCCAACCGCATCACGCTGCGCGAGTACGGGCTGCAGGACCGGGTGCGCGAGATCAACGTCGCCGCCGCCTCGCTGGCCCGCCGCGTCGCGGACCGGTTCTCCACGCCGGAGAAGCCGCGCTTCGTGGCCGGCTCGATCGGCCCCAGCGGCTTCCTGCCGTCGGCGAGCGACCCGACGCTGGGGAACATCACCTTCGACCAGCTCGCCCCCGTGTTCCAGGAGCAGGCGGCGGCGCTGATCGAGGGCGGGGTGGACGTGCTGCTGGTGGAGACGTCGCAGGACATCCTGGAGGTGAAGGCGGCGATCTTCGGGTGCCGCGCGGCCATCCGCGAGGCGAGCCGGCCCGTCGCGCTGCAGGTGCAGGTGACGCTGGACACGAGCGGGCGGATGCTGCTGGGCACCGACATCGGCGCGGCGATGGTGACGCTTGAGTCGCTGCGCGTGGACGTGGTGGGGCTCAACTGCTCCACCGGCCCCGAGCACATGCGCCAGCCGATCCGCTTTCTGGGCGAGAACGCGCGCCTCCCCGTGTCGTGCATCCCCAACGCCGGGATCCCGCACAACGACGGCGGCGTCGCGGTGTACCCGCTGGAGCCGGTGCCCTTCGCCGAGCAGCTCGCCGAGTTCGTGAACGAGCACGGCGTGCGGGTCGTCGGCGGGTGCTGCGGCACGACGCCCGAGCACATCCGCGAGCTGGTGGCGCGCGTGGGCGGCGCCAAGCCGCGGGAGCGCGAGGCGGCCTTCATCCCCCGCCTCTCCTCCGGCATCCGCGCGACGGACCTGATCCAGGAGCCGCGGCCGACGATGATCGGCGAGCGGGTCAACGCGCAGGGGAGCCGCAAGGTCAAGCGCCTCCTGCTGGGCGACGACTACGACGGCGTGCTGGAGGTGGCCCGCGACCAGACCGAGAGCGGCGCGCACGTGCTGGACGTGTGCGTGGCGCTGACGGAGCGCGCCGACGAGGACGAGCAGATGCGCACCGTGGTCAAGCTCCTCTCGCAGGGCGTGGATGCGCCGCTGTGCATCGACTCCACGGAGGCGCCGGTGATCGAGGCGGCGCTCAAGCAGTCGCCGGGGCGCGCCATCGTCAACTCCATCAACCTGGAGAACGGGCGCGAGCGCTGCGACGCGGTGCTGCCCTCCGTGGCGGCGCACGGGGCCGCGGTGATCGCGCTGACGATCGACCGCGACCTCGGCGGGATGTGCAAGACGCGGGAGACGAAGCTGGAGGCCGCGCAAAAGATCCACGCGATCGCCGTGGGCGAGTACGGGCTGGATCCCTCGGACCTGATCTTCGACGCGCTGACCTTCACCCTCGCCACCGGCGACGAGGAGTTCCGCAAGTCGGCGGCGGAGACGATCGAGGGGATCCGGGCGATCAAGGAGGCGCTACCCGGCGTGCTGACCACACTGGGCGTGTCGAACGTGTCGTTCGGGCTTTCGCCGGCGGCGCGCGGGGTGCTCAACTCCGTCTTCCTGCACCACTGCGTGCAGGCGGGGCTGGACACGGCCATCATCAACCCGGCGCACATCAAACCGTACTTCGAGATCCCGGACGCGGAGCGCAAGCTGGCGGACGACCTGATCTTCGACCGGCGCACCGCGGAGCACGACCCGCTGGCGGCGTTCATCGCCTTCTACGAGAACAGCACGGTCGAGCAGGAGTCCAGCGTCGATCCGACGGCGGGGATGGAGCCGGAGGAGGCGCTGCACTGGAAGATCCTACACCGCAAGAAAGAAGGGATCGAGGAGTGGATCGACCGCGCGGTGGAGAAGTTCGGCGCCGTGCCGGTGCTCAACGACGTGCTCCTCCCCGCGATGAAGGAGGTGGGCGACAAGTTCGGCGCGGGCGAGCTGATCCTCCCCTTCGTGCTGCAGAGCGCGGAGGCGATGAAGCGCGCCGTGGCGCGGCTGGAGAACTACCTGGAGAAGGCCGAGGGGCAGACCAAGGGAAAGGTGGTGCTCGCAACCGTGTACGGCGACGTGCACGACATCGGCAAGAGCCTGGTGAACACCATCCTGACCAACAACGGCTACACCGTGTACGACCTGGGCAAGCAGGTGCCGGTCAACACCATCATCGAGAAGGCGGAGGAGGTGGGCGCGGACGCCATCGGCCTTTCCGCGCTCCTCGTCTCCACTTCGAAGCAGATGCCGCTGTGCGCGCAGGAGCTGCACAAGCGCGGCCTGCGCTACCCACTGCTGGTGGGCGGCGCGGCCATCAACCCGTCGTTCGTGCGCGGCGCGGCGCTGGTGGAGGAGGGGAAGCCGTTCCCCGCCGGGATGTTCTACTGCAAGGACGCCTTCGAGGGGCTGTCGACGATGGACAGCCTGATGGCGGAGAACGGCGAGCGGTTCATCGTCGAGCACAACGAGGAGATGCTGCGCCGCTCCGCCGCGTACGCCGAGGCCAAGGAGCGCGCCAAAGGTATGCGACCCGCCTCGCGCGAGAACCCCGCCGTGGGCGCGGCCGCGGTCCCCACGCCGCCGTTCTGGGGGTGGAAGGTGCTGCAGAACCTGCCCGTGGACGACGTGGTGGAGTGCATCGACCGCAACACGCTGTACCGGATGCAGTGGGGCGCCCGCAACCTCAAGGGCGAGGAGTGGGACCGGCTGGTGCGAGAGGACTTCGAGCCTCGCCTCGCCCGCTACGCGCTCGAAGCGCGCACGCAGGGGTGGCTCCGCCCGCGCGCCATCTACGGCTACTTCCCCGCGGGCCGCGACGGCGACGCGGTGGTCGTCTTCGATCCCAAGGAGAGGACGCGCGAGATCGGGCGCTTCGGCTTCCCGCGCCAGGAAGACCGCGAGGAGCTGTGCCTGGCGGACTACTTCCGCCCGCTGAACGGCGAGGGCCCGCAGGACGTCCTCCCCCTGCAGGTGGTGACGAGCGGCGACCGCGCGGCCGACTTCATCGACCGCCGCACCAAGGGCGGGGACTACAGCGAGGGCTACTATCTGCACGGCTTCAGCGTGCAGACCGCCGAGGGCGCGGCCGAGCTCGTCAACCGCCGCATTCGCGAGGAGCTGGGGATCGGGGAGCCGCGCGGGCTGCGCTACTCGTGGGGCTACCCGGCCTGCCCGGACGTGGAGCAGCACGAGCTCCTGTTCAAGCTCCTCCCGGTCAAGGAGGCGATCGGCGTGGGCCTGACCGCCGGCTTCCAGCTGGACCCGGAGCAGTCCACGGCGGCGCTGGTCGTGCACCATCCGGCGGCGAAGTACTTTTCGACAAGCTAGGGATTTGGGATTAGGGATTAGGAACAGCGGGTGCAGTTCATCCCCCATCCCTTCATCCCTGCAGTCCCTGGCATTCCGCCTGCACCTGCACGAATGCCCGTAGCACGCCAATTCCCAGCGAGGAGGTCGCAATCGCAAAGGCATACGACAGCGTCGATCGCGCGCTGAAGACGAACCGGGGGCGCTCCCGGATGGTGAGCGCGGCCATCATCGCGCTGGGGGTGCTGGTGCTGGCGGCCGTGCTCCTGATGAGCGACCGCGGGCGCGAGCGCGCCGCCGGCAGCGTGCGCGTGGGCGACGACTCCACCAGCGTGGCGGCGCGGCTGGGCAAGAACCCGCAACGGTGCACGGAGAACAACCTGGGGCACCTGGCCGACGCCTTCCCCGCGAACACCCCGCGCCCCACCGTCGAAGAGACGCTGGGCGGGCTCCACGGCCGCACCGCGGCCCGTTGGGTCTACGCGAAGAAGCAGCGCACCGGCCCCTGCCGCGCCCGCCGCGGCGACACCGAGGTCGGCTTCGACCGCGAGGGCCGGGTACTGTGGGCGGTGCCGGTGTTCGGGACCACGCCGATCGTGATGTAAACGGGAAGTGCTAAGTGCGGAGTGCTAAGTGCTGGAACCGCTGTTACTCAGGACTTGGCACTTAGCACTTGGCACTATCCCCTGAGCCGTCCACTGAGGCCCCGCCCCACCTCCGGCGGGCTTCACGAACCTTTGAACCATGCCCGACTTCCGCGAGCTCCTGGCCGACGGCCGCCCACACCTCTTCGACGGGGCGATGGGTACGATGCTGTACGCCAAGGGGGTGTACATCAACCGCTGCTACGACGAGCTGTGCACCAGCCAGCCCGACCTGGTGGCGGACGTGCACCGCGCCTACGTCAAGGCGGGCGCCGAGATCCTGGAAACGAACAGCTACGGCGCCAACCGCGCCAAGCTGGCGCGCTACGGCCTGGAGGACCGCACGGCCGAGATCAACGCCTGCGCCGGCCGCCTCGCCCGCCGCGCCGCGGGCGACCGCGTCTTCGTCGCCGGAGCCATGGGGCCGCTGGGGATGCGGATCGAGCCGTTCGGGCCCACCTCCGCGGACGAGGCGCGCTCCATCTTCCGCGAGCAGGCGGAGGGGCTCGCCGCGGGCGGGGTGGACCTCTTCGTCCTGGAAACGTTCGCGGACCTGGAGGAGATCCACCAGGCCATCCTGGCGGTGCGCGAAGTGTGCGACCTCCCCGTGGTGGCCCACATGACGATCCGCGAGGACGGCCGCACGCCCTTCGGCACCGAGGCCGCCACCCTGGCCGAGCGGCTCGCCGGGTGGGGGGCGGAGGTGGTGGGGCTCAACTGCAGCGTGGGCCCCAGCGCCATGCTCGCCGCCACCGACGAGATGCTGGCGGCCACCGACCGCCCGCTCATCGTGCAGCCCAACGCCGGCCTCCCGCGCGACGTGGACGGGCGCACCATCTACATGGCGTCGCCCGAGTACATGGCCACGTACACGGCGCGCCTCATCCGCAAGGGCGTGCGCTTCGTGGGCGGCTGCTGCGGCACCACCCCCGAGCACATCGCGAGCATGGCGGGCGCGCTGCGCATGCTGGCCCCGGCGCAGTCCACGCGCGTCCATGCCGCCACGCACGAGCCCGACAGCCGCGCCAGCGAGCCGGTGCCGCTCGCCGAGCGCTCTGAATGGGGGCGCAAGCTGGCAGCGGGCGAGTTCCTGACCACGGTGGAGATCGTCCCCCCGCGCGGCGTGAACCCGGCGGCTATGCTGGACGGCGTGCGCCTCCTGAAGGCGGCGGGGGTGGACGGCGTCAACGTGCCGGACGGCCCCCGCGCGCAGTCGCGAATGGGCGCGCTGGCGACGGCGCTCCTCATCCAGCAGCAGGTGGGGATGGAGGCGGTGGTCCACTACTCCTGCCGCGATCGCAACCTGCTGGGGATGCTCTCGGACCTGCTGGGTGCGCAGGCGCTGGGGCTGCGCAACATGCTCTTCATCACGGGCGACCCGCCCAAGATGGGACCGTACCCCGACGCCACCGCCGTCTTCGACATCGACGCGATCGGCCTCACCAACCTGGCCGCGCGCCTCAACCGCGGTCTCGACCCCGGCGGAAACGTCCTGGGCGACGCCACCTCGTTCGTCCTGGGCGTCGGCGTCAACCCCGGCGCGGAGGACCTGGAGCACGAGCTGCGGCGCTTCTACTGGAAGGTGGAGGCGGGGGCGGAGTACGCCATCACGCAGCCCGTCTTCGACCTGCGCCAGCTGGAGTCGTTTGTGGCGCGCATCGAGAAGGAGGGGATCCGCATACCCGTCATCGCCGGGATCTGGCCACTGGTCTCGGCCCGTAACGCGGAGTTCCTGGCCAACGAGGTCCCCGGCGTCGTCGTCCCCCCCGAGGTGATGGAGCGCATGCGCCGCGCGAGCGACCTCGGCAAGGAGGCCGCCGTGGAGGAGGGCACCCTGATCGCGCAGGAGATGCTGCGCGACTCCCTCCCCATCATCCAGGGCGTGCAGGTCAGCGCACCCTTTGGCCGTGTCCCGCTCGCCCTCCGCGTCTTCGAGGCGATCCCCGGATGGCGCGGCTCCGCGGAGGCGCTGGCGGTCCCGGCGTAGGGGCCCTCTCCCCCAGCGTCGCTCCGCGACGCATCCCCCTCCCCCAAAAACTGCCTGGGGGAGGGGGTTCGCGTGCATGGGTGCGGGGCGGCAGGGCTCGTCGCGGGGGGGAGGCACGGGCGGCCACGCGGGGCGGCCCTGCGATCTGGAGTCGGATCGGCGCAACGGGGACGAAGCTACGCCGCCGCGCCCGGTGTGCAGGGCGCGGCGGCGTGGATCGGCCCGGCGGCCGTCAGAGCGGGAGGTGGAAGAAGAGGTAGAAGCCGTTCACCATCAGCACCGTTCCCGTCATCGCCATGGCGACCGCGAACCAGAGGACCTTGCGCGAGTTGGCCAGGATGGCGACCGATCCCATCACGATGGCGATCTGCAGGAGGACGCCGGAGTAATCGAAGTTGGCGTCCTGCTGCCCGGCGCGCTCGCGGGCCTGTTCGTAGCTGCGGGCCTGCGCCGAGAGCTGCTTCTTCCCCTCGCCACGCATCGGGTCGTTGGGCGCCGCGGGATCCGGCTCGTCGTCGTAGCGGGCGGCTGTTTCGGTGTACTTCGCGATCTTGGCCTCCACCTGTGCGCGCGCTTCGGGCGAGAGCGACGGGCTCGTCGCGAGCAGGGTCTGCATCTCGTCCGCGGCGAGGCGGTACGAGGTCTGGCGCACGTTCTTGGCCTGGAAGAAAGCCCAGGTGTCGCTCGCCTTGATGTTGTTGTGGATCATGTCCTCGCCCACGTTCCCCCCGCCCAGCGTCGCGATCGCCAGCAGCACGGCCATGATGGCGATGACCAGCGCCGTCACGTTGCGGAACCGGTCGTCCGACGCCTGCTCCGCGCGGTCCTCGCGCATCTCCTCGCGAATTTCGCTGATCAGCTCCGCGGCATCTGTGGCTTCCATCGTGTTCTCCTGGTGAGACGGGGGAGGGGTTCGGCGGAGTGCACTCTTGCTACCCGGGAGAGTAGCACGACAGCAAGATTAGAATTGCCGACTTCCCGCGCAAGACCCTAGGAACGGCCGTTTCACGCAGAGACGCGGAGGGGAAAGAGAGGACACAGAGGAACAGCATGAACTCTTCTCTCCTTGCTGTTTCCTCCGGGTCTCTGTGTGCGGCGAGGTTGACGTTCAGCGTGGCGGGATGGTCTCGTTCCAGCGCAGCGCATTGTAGCGGCGAAGGATGTCCAGGGTGCGGTCGAGCGGGAGCGCCTCCACCGTGTTGCCGCGCGAGCGCACGGTCGTGGCGCGGAAGAGCGAGTTGAGGATCGCCTCCTCGGTGGCCTCGGCGGCGGCCTGGAAGAGGGGCGAGAGGGCGTCGTTGGGGAGCTCGGCGGTGGCGGCGGGCGCGGTGCCGGCGCGGCGCCTCACGGTGGCGGCGGTGGAGAAGGCGATGACGTAGTCGCCGGAGCCGTTGGTCATGCTGGCGCCCGTGCGAGCGAGGCCGCTGAGGGCGCGGCGGGCGACGCGGTCCAGGTTGCGCGCATCTACCGGCGCGTCGGTGGCCAGGACGATCATGATGCTCCCGTCGGCGCGGTCCTCGTGCACCGGTGGGATGGCGGCCAGCTCGCGCTGAAAGGCGAAGCGCCCCAGCTCGCGCCCCACCGGCGCGCCGTTGATGGTGAGCACACCGCCGAAGTTGCTCTGCACCAGCACGCCGACCGTGTAGCCCCCCAGCGACGCCGGCAGCCTGCGCGAGCTGGTGCCGATCCCGCCCGTCCACCCGAACGCCACCGTCCCCGCCCCGGCGCCGACGGAGCCCTCCTCCACCGGCCCCGCCGACGCGCTCTCCAGCGCGCGCACCACGTGCTCCGGGCGGATGGGGCGCGCGCGGATGTCGTTGAGCGTGCCGTCGTTTGTCTCGCCGGCCACGGGGTTGATGGAGCGGACGTCCTCCATCCCGGGCTGCGCCAGAAGCCACCCCGCCATCGCGTCCGCCGCGCGCCACACGCAGAGTGTGCAGGTGAGGAGGATGGGCGTCTCCAGCTCGCCCAGCTCGCGCACCTGCGTGAAGCCCAGCAGCTTGCCGAAGCCGTTCCCCACGTGGATCGACGCCGGGACGCGCTCCCGGAACAGGTTGCCCGCGTGCGGCAGGATGGCGGTGACGCCGGTGCGCACCGAGTCGCCTTCGCTCACCGTCACCTGCCCGACGCGCACTCCCTCCACGTCAGTGATGGCGTTGGCGGGCCCGGTGGGGAGGATGCCCACCACCACACCGGCCTCGCGTGCGCGCGGGCGCTGCGCGGATGAAGGTATGGCGCCCATCAGCGCCAGGAGCAGGACGAGGGCATGCGCGGAGGGGGTCACGGGCTCGGGAGGGGTGCGGGGGCCGATGGGTGTGCCGCATCTTGCTCCGGGGCCGGCGCGGTGTCAAGCGCGCCCACCCCCGCTCGTTCCTCGGGCGGAACCTCTTTGCCCGGCGCGGGTGCCGCGTAGGGGCGCGATTCATCGCCGCCCGTGCTCGACGCCGCTCCACCGCTCGTCATCCACACCCATGCGTCGTAGGGGCAGACCTGCGTGTACCTGCGTGTCTGCCCACCCCTGCCCCCACTTCGACCGCCGCCCCTGCGCACCCATGCACGCAAACAGCCCCTCCCCCAGGTGGTTATTGGGGGAGGGCAGCGAGGGATGAGCGGGGAGAGGGCCTGCGATGCTGCCTATCAGTCCCCCACCGCGGCCAGCTCCGCGCGCGCGGCCGGGTACTCGTCGCCGTCGTAGCGGTAGGGCGGGCCAAAGGGCTCACCCTCGCGCTGCATGGTGCCTTTGTAGCGCATGTGGTCCTCGTGCACGCCGAAGTTGGTGCGCTGCAGCCCGGCGATCCGCGACAGGACGTCGCTCGCCAGGTCGGGGAGATCGGAGGCGGCGGCGAACTCCTCCAGCTGCTCCACGTTGTAGATGTTGGGTAGCGTCGTCATCACGGCCGGCGAGGCGAGGAGCCACTTCAGCGACGCCTGCCCGAGCGTCATCCCGCGCCCCTCGTGCAGGAACCGGAGCGACTCCAGCTTCTGGAGTCCGTTGATCAGCCAGCTGCGCGGACGGTGGCGGCGGTGGTCGTTCTTGGCGAACTCCGTCTCGGCCGTGTACTTCCCCTCCAGCATCCCGGAGGAGTGCGTCACGCGTACCTGGATCCCCGTGCGGCCGCTCTGCTCGGCGGCCTCGGTGAGGATCTGGCCGGGAAAGGGCTCCAGGATGTTGTTGATGAGCTGGAGGTTCTGCGCGCGGCGCTCGCGGATCAGGTCCAGCCCCTCGAACAGGTAGCCGTTGGACGGCCCCAGCGCCCCGCCCCATGCGCGGATCTTCCCCTCCCGCCGCAGCGTCTCCAGCGTCTCCCAGATGCCGTCGTCGGGGACGTGCTCCTCGTGCGCGTTGTGGTAGGAGACGACGTCGATCACATCCGTCCCCAGCCGCTTCAGCGACTCCTCGACCGCAAAGCGCAGGTACTGCGGGTCGGCGCTGTGGGGGATCTCCTGCTGGCCGCGGCGCGCGTCGGGGTGGCTGTAGAAGTCGTAGCCCACCTTGGTGGTGATGACCACCCGGTCGCGCCGGTCACCAAAGGCGCGGCGCAGCAGCTCGTCCGCGCGCCCGTTGCCGTAGGTGTCCGCCGAGTCGAAAAGGGTGATCCCCAGGTCGTGCGCGCGGTGCAGCATCGCGACCGCCTCTTGGTCCGTGAACTCGCCCCACCACCCCGCGGCGAGGGTCCACAGCCCGAATCCCACCTCGCTGACGGTGATGTCGGTGCCCGGATAAGTACGGTACTTCATCGTGAGCTCCTATGTGGCGTCCGGCTGTCAGCTCTGTACCGGCCAGCGTGAATACGAGGATTCGAGTGAAGCCTCAAGAATGCTGGTCCCCGGGCGCGGCGGCAAGCCCGAAAACCCCCAATCGGCCCCGAGCGACTGAACTTAGCCTCAGATCGTGCGCCCTGTTCGCGAGGAGGCCGATTGCGAGCATCCTCTCCGTGCCGCGGTCGTGGAATGGAACGCGCCCCCGGCCGCAAAACCGGCGGCAGGGGCGCGGTTTTCTCCAACGATCGGGGCCTAGCAGTGCGAGCTCATCGCGTAGCCGCGTTCCTGGTCCACGAGCGGCGCCCGGTAGTCGCCGCTGAAACAGGCGGTGCAGAAGCTGCCGGCGTCGCTCACCGTGTCCAGCATCCCCTCGGAAGAGAGGTAGCCGAGCGAGTCGACGCCGAGGTAGGCGGCGATCTCGTCCGGGGTGCGGTTGGCGGCGATCAGCTCCGCCTTGGTAGGCATGTCGATGCCGTAGAAGCACGGGTGGCGCACGGGGGGCGAGGCGAGGCGGAAGTGCACCTCATTGGCGCCGGCCTCGCGCAGCATGTTCACCAACCCGCGGCTGGTGGTGCCGCGAACGAGCGAGTCGTCCACCACCACTACGCGCTTGCCGGCCAGGATCTCGCGCACGGCGTTGTACTTCATCCTCACCTTGAAGTCGCGGCCCGCCTGCGACGGCTCGATGAAGGTGCGGCCCACGTAGTGGTTGCGGATCAGCCCCAGCTCGAACGGGATTCCGCTCTGCTCCGCGTACCCCAGCGCCGCCGAGTTGGCGGAGTCGGGGACGGAGATGACGATGTCCGCGTCGGCGGGGTGCTCGTCGGCCAGGCGGCGGCCGAAGTCGCGGCGGGCGCGGTCCACCGAGTAGCCCCACAGCCGCGTGTCCGGCCGGGCGAAGTACACCAGCTCGAAGATGCACGGCTGCATCTCCCCCTCGGGGCGCAACGGGCGGAGGCGGGTCAGCTCGTTGCCGCGGATGCACAGGACCTCGCCGGGCTCCACGTCGCGCAGGAAGCGGGCGCCCATGATGTCCAGCGCGCAGCTCTCCGAGGCCACCACGATCCCGCCCCCCGGCAGGTGCCCGAGCACCAGCGGGCGGTAGCCGAACGGGTCGCGCGCGGCGTACAGCGTGTCGTTCACCGTGATCAGCAGCGAGAACGCGCCGGTGAGCTGCGACAGCGCGTCGTCGATCTGCGCCTCCACCCCCTGGCGCTGCGAACGGGCGATCAGGTGGACGATCACCTCGCTGTCGATGGTGCTCTGGAAAAGGGCGCCCTCCTTCACCAGCCGAGCACGCAGCTCGTTGGCGTTGGTGAGGTTGCCGTTGTGGGTGAGGGCAAGGTCTCCCTCGCGGTACACCACGCGGATCGGCTGCGAGTTCTTGAGCCCCGCGCCCCCGGCAGTGGAGTAGCGGATGTGCCCCATCGCCACCTCACCGGGAAGCCCGGAGAGCACTTTCTCGTTGAATCCCTCGGAGACGAGCCCCGGCGCGCGGTGGCGGTGGCTGACGCCGCGGATCCGGTCGTACGTCGCGATCCCCGCGGCTTCCTGGCCGCGGTGCTGGAGCGAGTACATCCCCAGGTAAACGAGCTTCGCGGCCTCGGGCGTGCCGGAGACCGCTACGATTCCACACATGCCGTTTGCATCCTCGGTGTCCGTGTCCTTTCGCCGTGGCCCTTGCGTACACCACTGCGCCGCCGGTGTGCGCTAGCGGTGGGGATCGTGCGCGGGCGGCTGAACGATCTGCCGCAACGCGCCCAGGTGATAGGCGCAGTGCGCGACGATCGCCATGGCGGCGGCCAGCGCTTCCGCGTCCCATTCCGTGCGGGCGGCGAGCTGGGCGCGCGCGGCGTCGTAGTCGCTGCGCAGCGATGCGCGGAGCCCCGCCCACCCGCGCTCGTCCACGCTGGAGACGGCCCAGCTCTCGGCCCAGTTCACCTTTGGCTGCTCACCGCGGAGCTGCGCCGCGCTCACGCGCAGGCTGAACGCCAGGTGCGACGTGTGCGCCGCCGCGCTGCGCCGCCCCGGCCCAGGCGCGCGCGAGGCCTCCTGCGGCGTGAGCGCGGCCAGCGTGCCAAAGGTCCCCGAGTCCGGCGCGTTGCTCACGAACCACGTCGAGCGCGGATCCCCGGGCCCCTCGAACGCTTCCGCCAGCAGCTCCAGCACCGCCCCGATCCCCGTCATGATCTGAAGTTCTTGCATTCTTTCCCTTTCCTTTGTCATCCTGAGAGAGCCGCGCACCCCGGGCCCGCCGCTCACGCGCGTCCCCAGTATGACGCACCAGGGGGTGCGGCCGCACCCGCAGGGGCGCGTTTCATCGCGCCCGCCGCCGGCGCTACGCCGACCCTGGCTACTCCTGCCCGTTCTGCACCTCGGAACGCAGTGAGGTCACCACGTCGCCGACGCTGCCGTCCATGCGGCGCGGGATGGCGGACTCGTACACCTCCGCCAGCTCCGCCACCCGCGCGTCCAGCACCCCGCCGCGTGTGGCGACGCGGAACCGCCCGCCAGGCGCGCCCACCGTGCCGATGCGTGCCGCGGGGACGCCGTGCTCCGCCATCACCGCCGTCAGCCGCTCCCAATCATCCGGCCGGCAGGACACGACCACGCGGCTCTGCGTCTCGCCGAAGAGGAGGGCGGCCTGCGGGATCTCCTCCGCCAGCTCCACTTCCACGCCGCACGCAGGCGACGCCGCGAACGCGCACTCCGCCAGCGCCACGGCGAGGCCGCCCTCGGCGGTGTCGTGCGCGGAGCGGACGAGGCCGGCGCGGATGGCGGCGAGGAGGGCGCGCTGCAGGGCCGCCTCCTGCGCCAGGTCGAGCGCGGGGGCGTCGCCGGCGAGGCGGCCGTGCACCACCTTGAGGTACTCGCTCCCGCCCACCTCGTCGCGGTTCGTCCCGAGCAGCCCGATCGTGTCGCCCTCGCCCTTGAAGGCGACGGTGGTGACGTGCGCCAGGTCCTCCACCACGCCCACCATGCCGATGGTGGGGGTGGGGAAGATGGCGCCGCGCGGGTTCTCGTTGTACAGCGACACGTTGCCGCCGGTGACGGGCGTCGCCAGGACCGTGCACGCCTCGCCGATGCCGCGCAGCGATTCGGAGAGCTGGAAGTAGACGTCCGGCTTGAGCGGGTTGCCGAAGTTCAGGTTGTCCGTCACCGCGCGGGGCAGGGCGCCCGAGCACACCAGGTTGCGCGCCGCCTCGGCCACCGCGATCTGCCCGCCTCGGTACGGATTGAGGTACACGTAGCGCGCGTTGCAGTCCACCGTCGCCGCGATCGCCTTGTTGGTTCCGCGCAGCCGCAGCACCGCCGCGTCCGAGCCCGGCCCGACGACGGTGTTCGTCCTGACCGTGCTGTCGTACTGCTCGTACACCCAGCGCTTGGAGGCCACCGTGGGCGAGTCCAGGAGCTGTCTGAGCGTCCACGCCGGGTCCGCCTCCTCCGCGCGCGGCTGGAGCCCGGCGGAGGTCCAGTTGCGCAGCGCAACCACTTCAGGCGATTCGATGCCCTCGCGGGTGTAGGTGGGGCAGGCGTTGACCAGCGGCTCGCCGGGGAGGTCGACGACCGTCGTGCCGTTCTCCAGGATGACGTAGCGGCCCGTGTCGGTGACGTGGCCGATCGTCTCCGCGTCCAGCTCCCACCTGCCGAGGATGGCGCGCACCTCCTCCTCGCGCCCCTCCTTCGCCACCACCAGCATCCGCTCCTGCGTCTCGGAGAGGAGGATCTCGTACGGCGTCATCCCCTGCTCGCGGACGGGCACGCGGGTGATCTCGATCTCCACCCCGGTGCCGCCGCGTGCCGCCATCTCGGTGGAGGAGGAGACGAGCCCCGCCGCGCCCATGTCCTGGATGCCGACGATGTGGCCGGAGCGGATCAGCTCCAGCGACGCCTCCAGGAGGAGCTTCTCGGTGAAGGGGTCGCCCACCTGCACCATGGGGCGCTTGGCCTCGGCCTCTTCGCTGAGCTCGGCGGAGGCGAAGGTTGCGCCGTGGATGCCGTCGCGCCCCGTCCGGGCGCCCACGGCCATGATGGGGTTCCCCACGCCCTCGGCCACGCCGCGGATCAGCTCGTCCGCCTTCATCAGCCCCACGCACATGGCGTTGACGAGCGGATTCCCCTCGTACGCCCCGTCGAAGTACACCTCGCCGGCGACGGTGGGGATGCCCACGCAGTTGCCGTAGTCGCCGATCCCCTTGACCACGCCGGACATCAGGTAGCGCACCCGGTCGCCCTCGGCGCCGTCCAGCTCGCCGAAGCGGAGGGAGTTGAGCATGGCGATGGGACGCGCGCCCATGGTGAAGACGTCGCGCAGGATGCCGCCGACGCCCGTGGCGGCGCCCTGGTACGGCTCCACGGCGGAGGGGTGGTTGTGCGACTCGATCTTGAACGCCACCGCCAGCCCGTCCCCCACGTCGATGAC
>JAUJMI010000351.1 GCA_030446945.1 Longimicrobium sp.
ACGACGTGGGGATGGCGGCGTTCAAGACGGCGGCGTTCGGGAGCGGGGTCAACGTCACCCTGGGCCTTCCCTTTCCCCGCACCTCGCCGGACCACGGCACTGCGCTGGACATCGCCGGAAAGGGGATCGCGGACGCGTCGTCCACGCGCGAGGCGGTGCTGCTGGCGGTGCGCATGTGCCAAACCGTTTGACAGCGGCGCGAAATCTGGCTAAGTTGGACCCACACCGATAGTTCCCTCCAGCAGTCCCCCGGTCCTCCCGTGATCAGGCTTTCATCCGTATCCAAGGAGTACGCGCGCTCCGGCGCCGCGCTCCGGGACGTGTCGTTCCACGTCCGCAAGGGAGAGCTCGTCTTCCTCACCGGCCACTCCGGCGCGGGGAAGAGCACCGTCATGCGCCTCATCCAGATGGCCGACATGCCGTCGGGGGGCGAGGTGCGCGTCTCCGGCTTCTCGTCCAAGCTCATCCGCCAGCGCGACATCCCCATGCTGCGCCGCAAGATGGGCGTCGTCTTCCAGGACTTCCGCCTCCTGCGCGACCGCACCGCCGAGGAGAACGTCGCCTTCGCGCTGGAGGTGACGGGAACCAAGCGCAGCGCCATCGCCCCGCGCGCCCACCGGGTGCTCACGCAGGTGGGGCTGGCGCACAAGGCGCGCGCGTATCCGGACGAGCTCTCCGGCGGCGAGCGCCAGCGCGTGGCCATCGCGCGCGCGCTGGTGAACGAACCGCTGCTCCTGCTGGCCGACGAGCCCACGGGGAACCTGGACGAGTGGGCGGCCAAGGGCGTCTTCGAGCTCTTCCGCGAGATCAACGCGATGGGGATGACCGTCCTGATGGCCACCCACGACCTGGACCTGGTGCGCGCCCACCCGCAGTACCGGGTGATCGAGCTCAGCCAGGGCGCGGTGGTCTACGACTCCGCCCCCACGCCCGCAACACGCGAACCCCAGCAGGCCTGAGATCATGTCGTACGCGCTCCGCGAGGCGCTCGCCGCCTTCCGCCGCACGCCGCTGCTGACGATGCTGTCGGTAGTGGCGATCGCCTTTTCGCTCTTCATCGTGGGGCTCTTCGGCCTTACCGCCTTCAACATCTCGCAGGCCGTGCGCGAGGTGGAGAACAAGGTGGAGGTGGTGGGCTACCTTCGCGACGACGCCACCGCCATGCAGCTTCAGGTGGCGCAGGAGGAGCTGCGGCGTCTCCCCGAGGTACAGGAGCTTCGCTACGTCACCAAGACGGAGGCGCTGGCCACGGCGATGGAGGAGATGAAGGAGTTCCGCGACGTCTTCACCGACCTGGAGAGCAACCCGCTCCCCGCCTCGCTGGAGGTGCGGCTGCGCCCCGGGCAGAGCTCGCCCGAGGCCGTGTCGCGCGTGGCGAAGCGGCTGCAGGCGTACGCCTTCGTGGAAGAGGTGGACTTCGGCGACGGTTGGGTGGAGAAGATCTACACCATCCGCCGCCTCTTCGGCGCGGCGGCCACCGCCATCGGCGGGGCGTTCGCGCTGGTGGCGGGGATCATCATCGCCACCGCGATCCGCATCGCGGTCTTCGCGCGGCGCGAGGAGATCTCCATCATGCGCCTGGTGGGCGCCACCGACGGATTCGTGCAGCGCCCGTTCGTTCTGGAGGGGATCATCACGGGGCTGCTGGGCGGCATCACGGCCGCGGCGCTCACCTGGGTGGCATTCGCGGCGTTGAACCGCTACCTCTTCGCCCTCAAGTGGCTCCCCTCGGAGTGGATCGTGGCCGTGGTCGTCGCGGGGACGGTGTTCGGCTTCCTGAGCAGCATCGTGGCGGTGCGCCGCCACCTGGAGGCGGTCTGACGGTGCGCCCCGCCCGCGCCGCGGCGGCGCTCCTGCTGGCCGCCCTCCTCCCGTTCGCCGCGATCGCGCAGCAGCGCGCGCCGCAGCAGGAGATCTCCGAGAGCCAGCGCCGCCTCCAGGAGATCCGCCGCGAGCGCCAGGAGCTGCGCGGCGAGCTGCGGCGCATCCGCGGCCAGGTGCACGACGTCAACGCGGAGCTCAGCATCATCCGCCGCCAGGCCAGCGTATCGGCCAGCCTGGTGAGCGAGCTGAACCTGCAGCTCAGCGAGACGCAGAAGAAGATCGACGCCACCACCGCCGAGCTGACCGCCACGCAGATGCGGCTGGCCGAGAAGAAGTCGCTCCTCAACCGCCGCCTGCGCGACCTGTACAAGCGCGGCCCGCTGCACGCGGCGGAGGTGCTCCTCTCGTCGCGCTCCTTCGCGGACCTCCTCAACCGCTACAAGTACCTGCACCTCGTCGCCCAGCGCGACCGGGGGCTGGTGCACGAGGTAGAGGAGCTTTCGCGCCAGCTCACCCTGCGCGAGCAGGAGCTGCGGCGCAGCTACTCGGACATCCAGTACCTGCAGAACGAGCGCAGCGACGAGCACCAGCAGCTCCGCAGCCTGCAGGGCGAGCGGGGCGAGACGCTCAACGTGCTGCAGAAGCACGAGCGCTCCACCACCGCCCAGCTCGCGGAACTGGCGCGCGACGAGCGCCGGCTGACCGGCCTCATCGCCACCCTCGAGGCCCGACGCCGCGAGGCCGAGCGCCGCGAGCGTGACCGAGTCGCCGCCGCCACCGCCGCGCGCACCCGCGCCGCCGCCGAGGGCCGCCCGGCTCCCGCCGCCGCGGCCCCGGTGCGCGCTCCCGCCTCCACCATGACCACGGCGGACGTGGGCAACCTGGCCTGGCCGGTGGGGGGGCGCCTGGTCTACCGCTTCGGGCGGGTGACGCAGCCCAACGGCACCGCGCTGCGCTACAACGGCGTGGGGATCGGCGCGGCTGCGGGCTCGCCGGTGCGCGCGGTGGAGGGCGGCACGGTCGAGATGGCCGCGCCCTTTGAGGGCTACGGCCCCACCGTCGTCGTGAGCCACGGCGGCGGCTACTACTCGCTCTACCTGTACCTGAAGCAGGTGCAGGTGCAGCAGGGCGCCACCATCACCAAGGGGCAGGTGGTGGGCACCGTCGGCGGCGAGCACACGCCGGAGGGGGCGCACATCGAATTCCAGATCCGCGAGCCGGGGGGGCAGGCCGTGGACCCGCTCACCTGGCTTCGGGGGCAGGCGCGCTGATGGCGCTCACGCCCGTATACGGCCACGAGGACGTGCGCGGCATCCTCGTGGCGGCCGTGCGCGCTGGGACGCTGGCGCAGTCGCTCCTCTTCCACGGGCCCTCCGGCGTGGGGAAGCAGCGCGTGGGTCTCTGGCTGGCGCAGCAGATCATGTGCGAGTCGCCTGCGCCGGACGGGCTGGCGTGCGGGCGCTGCCAGAGCTGCCGGATGGTGCCGCGGCTGGAGCACCCGGACGTGCACTGGTTCTTCCCCCTGCCCCGCCCCGACGCGGCGACGCCGGAGAAGCTGCGCGAGAAGCTGGAGGAGTCGCGCGGGGCCGAGCTGGCCTACCGCCGCGCGGACCCGTTCCACGTCCCCGCGTACGACCGCGCCCCGGCGTACTTCATGGGGACGATACAGAACCTGCAGCGCTTCGCCAGCGTGCGCCCGGCGATGGGGTCGCGCAAGGTGTTCGTGGTGGGCGACGCGGAGGCGATGGTGCCGCAGGAGTCGTCGCCGGAAGCGGCCAACGCCTTCCTGAAGCTCCTGGAGGAGCCCCCGGCCGACACCACGCTGATCCTGACCTCCTCCAGCCCCGGCGCGCTCCTCCCCACCATTCGCTCGCGGGTGCTCCCGGTGCGCCTGGTGCCGCTCCCGGCGGAGATGGTGGCGGACTTCCTGGAGCGCGAGAAGGGGATGGCGCGGGCGGACGCCGAGCGGGTGGGGGGGATCTCGGCGGGGGCGATCGGCAAGGCGCTCCGGCTCCTCCCGGGGGCGGGCGGCGCCGGCGTCCTCCAGCGCCAGCGCGAGGCGGGGCGGTCGCTCCTGCAGGCCGCCACCTCCGCCTCCGCGGCGGACCGGCTGTCGGCGGCCAACGCGGTCGCCCCCGCCGGCGCGCGCGGTGAGTTCACCGGCACCCTGGAAGCGCTCTCCCTCTGGCTGCGCGACCTGATGGCCGTCGCCGCCGGTGCCCCCGACGCGCTGGCGTTCACGGACGACGCCGCGCTCCTCAACGGCATCGTCACCCGCGGCCGCGTGGAGGCGGAGGGCGTGGCCTCGGCGCTGCTTCGCGTGCAGGAGGCGCGCGAGCTGGCCTCCGGCAACGTCAACCCGCAGCTCATCGTGGCGGATCTGCTGCGCGGAATTCGAGGGGACCTGCTGCGGGCGGGGTGAAGGGGAACCGCGGAATCCGAACACCGGGGGCTGAAGCCCGCGGCTGGAACGACGGGAAGCCTACTGAAGTGGGCTCGAGAACCGCGGCGTTGGACGCGGAGTCCGCG
>JAUJMI010000039.1 GCA_030446945.1 Longimicrobium sp.
GAAAGGATGCCGGGCGGCGGAGGCCGCCTCAGCCCACGGGGCGCACCACGTGGCGGTAGCCGTCCGCCCGCACCACGCGCACGGCCGTGCCCGCCTCTACGAAGGAACCCTCGGATACCACGTCCACCCGCTCGTCCCCGAACTGGGCCGTGCCGGCGGGGTGGAGGTCCGTCACCGCCACGCCGTCCATCCCCACCAGCTCCACGCGGCGCCGGCTGGAGACGTACCCCTCGTCGCTGCCGGTGCGGGCCCGCAGCGCCATCCTGCCGTCGCGGGGCAATCGGTCCACGAGCAGCCAGACGGCCACGCCCAGCATGGCGAGCGAGGCCATGATCACCCCGGCGGCGGTGAGCAGGTCGCCGCCGGTGGGCATGCGCCCCACCATGCTCAGGACGAGGCTCGCCACGACCGCCAGCGCCCCGAGCACTCCCGCCACGCCGAAGCCGGGCAGGACGAACGCTTCCACGGCCAGCAGCAGGAGGCCGCCCGCGAAGAGGATCACCGTCTCCCACCCCGCGAGCCCCAGGATCAGGTGGCTCCCGAAGAAGAGCGCCAGCGACGCCAGCCCGGCCGCCCCCGCCAGCCCAAAGGAGGGGGTCTTCATCTCCACCAGCAGTCCCAGGAAGCCCAGGGTGAGAAGGAAGGGCGCGACCAGCGGGTGGGTGAGGAAGCGCACGGCGCGCTCCGCCCAGTTGGCGGGCACCTCCACCACCCGCGCGCCGGGCGTCCCGATCCGCTGCATCAGCACCTCCCAGCTCTCCGCCCCCTCGGCGTAGCCGATGCGCTGCGCCTCCGCCGCGCTCAGCGACAGCAGCTTTCCGCGCGCCACCAGGGCGGGAACCTCGATCTCCTCGTCGACCATGGCTTCGGCCACGCGGGGGTCCAGCCCGCGCGCTTCGGCAAGGGCGCGGAACTCGGAACGCATGGCGCTGACGATCTTCTCGGGCGCTCGGGCGCCGTCGCCCGTCACCGGGGTGGCCGCGCCCATCACAGAGCCGGGGCGCATGTACACGCGGTTGGTGGAGAGCGCGATCAGCGCCCCCGCGCTGAAAGCTCGGCGATTGACCCAGGCGTAGGTGGGGACCGGCGAGTCCGCGATTGCGTCAGAGATGCGCTCCGCGGCGTCCACCCGCCCGCCGGGGGTGTCCAGGTCGAGCACGGCCGCGGCGGCACCCGCCTCCGCCGCCTCGCGGAGCGCGCGGTCCACGTAGGGAGCGAGCCCCATCTCCACCGTCCCCGTCACCGGGATGCGGTACACGACGCGCTCCTTCTGCGCGGCGGCGGGCGCGGCGAGCACGACGAGCATCAGGGCGAGCGGCCGAAGCAAGGTGTTCATCATCCTGGACCTGCCGTTGAATGGGGTCGCGAAGCTGGTCCCACCGTTATACGGCGCACGGGGCCGCTTCGTGTCGCAGCAAAGAAGGAGCGCTACACGCAGGCCACGGCCTGGCCGGCGGCCGCGGCGCGTACCCTGAGCGCCGCGGTGTCGCCCCTCCAGAGCCCCGGAGCGGCGGCGACGGCGGAGCGGGCGGCATTCGCCACACTCGCCGCATGCACGTCGTGTCCCACCCACGCCGAGTGGAAGCCGAGCTGCACCAGGTGATACACCGAATAGTACGCCACGAGCTCCGGATCCACAGGGTCCGCGTAGCCCTCCAGGACCCATTGCAGCCACGGCCCCTCGATCCCCATCTGGAAGAGGTCCGTGTGCAGGACCGCGAGGCGGGCCAGGTCGCTCTCCCCGGGGCCGGCGTGGGCGCACTCCAGGTCCAGCAGCCCCACGCACCGCACGGCGCCCGCCGCGCGCTCGCACACAACGTTGCCGATGTGCAGGTCGCCGTGCAAGAGCACGCCGTCATCCGGCGCGCGGCGGACCACCTCCGGAATCGTCCCCAGCAGCACGTCCACCAGCGGCACCCCGTCCGGCCAGACGGCCTGCACGGCCGGCATCAGCCGCCCCCCGAGCTCCCCGGCCAGCGCCTGCGAGAGCGAGACCGTCGCGCCGTCCCCCAGTCCCCCATGCCCGCGGATGGGGGCGGAGTGCACGCGCCGCACCAGCTCGCCCAGGCTCCGCATCGCCGTCCGCCGCTCGTTCGCATCCAGGCCGGGCCAGAGCTCCGCCAGCGTGGGGAGCTCGATGCGCCAGTAGGCATCGAGTGCGTGCGCCTCCAGCCCGGACGGCAGATCGAGCGAGCTCGGCGCCGTGACCCCCGCGTCCCGCAGCAGCCGCCCGGCCCGGCGGGCGGTGCGGAACCGGCTCGCGGACCACTCGTAGCGCCCGCGCTTCACCACCAGACTCCGGCCATCGTCCAGCCTCGCCACCGCCACGTCGTTGGAGAACTGGCCGTGGTGCTCCAGCGCGAAGGAGGGAGCCCCTCCCTCGGGGCCGCGCAGGAGGGCGGACACGAGCTCCGCGGGGATCTCCGAGCCGTCCGGCTGAATGAGGTCTGGCTGCATCGGCACGCTCCGCTCGTGGGGTGATCGGTCCTCGACCTCTCGCTGCGGACCATACCCCCGTGCCGGCGGGAACGTGGCGGAGCCTCTCGGCTTCAGGGTGGCGCGGGGCGGACCCCCGTCACGCAGAGGTGTTGTGCAGGCCGGCCGCGTCCCGGCCGCTCTCGGCGCCGCCGGCGCTCGACCGCGCGGATCTCCCGCGCCCGCTCGCGCGTCGCCCGCACGATGGCGCCGTCCAGGTCGCGCGCGGCGGTCAGCGCGTCCTCGTAGAGCTCCTGCTCCATCGAAACCCGTCCCGCGCTACCCCTGCCCCGCCGCGAGCACCGGCGTCGATACGCGCTCCTTGAGTACGCCGCGCAGCAGCAGCCACCCGCCCACCCCGGCCGCGATGGACGCGGCAAAGATCCCCACCTTGGACTCGTCCACCAGCCCGCCGTCCGGGAACGCCAACCCCGCGACGAACAGCGACATGGTGAAGCCGATCCCGCCGAGCCAGCTGACGGCGTGGATCGCCTTCCACGTGACCCCGGACGGGAGCTCCGCCATCCCGGCGCGGACCGCGAGCCACGAGAACAGGGTGATCCCCAGCGGCTTGCCGATCACCAGCCCGAGCACCACCCCCAGCGTCACCGGGTGCGCGAACGCCTCGGCGATGCCCCCGGAGAGCGTCACGCCGGCGTTGGCCAGCGCGAAGAGCGGGATGATGCCGAACGCGACCACGGAGTGCAGGTCGTGCTCGATGCGCTGGAGCGGCGCCTGCGCCGCCTCGGTCGCGGTCTCCAGCCCCTGCAGCGCCACCTGCTGCGGGAGGTTGGTGAGCACCGAGCCTCCCTCGGTGCCGGCCTCGCGGAACGCGTGCAGGCTGCGTTCGGCGTGCTCCAGGAACTCGTCCGCGTCGATGCGCGTGCGCGAGGGGATGGTCATCGCCAGGAGCACCCCGGCCACCGTGGCGTGCACCCCCGAGGCCATGAAGCAGCTCCACACCACCAGTCCCAGGACGATGTACGGCACGGGGCCGCGCACCCCCATCCGGTTGGCGAGCGCGCAGAGGCCGAGCACCCCCAGCCCCGCAGCCAGCGCCGCCCACGAGATCTGCCCCGTGTAGAAGACGGCGATCACCAGCACCGCCCCGATGTCGTCCACGATGGCGAGCGCGGTGAGGAAGACCTTGAGCGCCAGGGGCACCCGCGGCCCCATCAGCGCCAGCACGCCCAGGGCGAAGGCGATGTCCGTCGCCATGGGGATCCCCCACCCCGACGCGCCCTCGCCGCCCGCGTTCGGCAGGAAGTAGAGGAGGGCGGGCACCACCATTCCGCCCACGGCCGCCGCGGCGGGAAGAGCGGCGCGGCGCAGCGACGCCAGCTCCCCCACGCTCCCCTCGCGCTTGATCTCCAGCCCCACCAGGAAAAAGAACACGGCCATCAGGCCGTCGTTGATCCAGTGGTGGATGGAGTGCGAGACCGTCCACGGCCCCAGCCGCACCGCCAGCTCCGTCTCCCACAGGTGGTGGTACGCACCGGCCAAGGGCGAGTTGGCCCACGCGACGGCTATCAGCGTGGACGCGATCAGCACGATTCCCCCCGCCGACTCCAGGCGGAAGAACCGGGCAAAGGGCGACAGGACCCGCTGGATGGGAGTGGGCGGCAGGGGGACGGGTCCGCTCAGGTGGGCCATGGCTCTCGTTCTGGGGGACAGGTGCGGGCGTGTTCCGGGGGCGCGCGACACCCACCCGTACGCACGGACGCCGGGAACGTGTCACTCACCCGCTTCCTTTTTCTCCCGCGGCACCACGGGCTCGGCTGAGCGCGCGACTACCCGAAAAGGTAAGCCGCCACGGGCCCGCGACCAAGGAGCGGCGAGGGCAAGCCCCGTTCCGCACCGCTCGGCCGCCGCCATCTACCGCCCGAAACGCTCCACGAACAGGCGCTCCGCCTCGGTCGTGCCAATCAGGATCAGCTCCGCTCCGCGTGGAAGCAGAACGTCGGGGGGCGGACTGATCTGCACCTCGCCGTCGATCTCCAGCGCGACCACACTGCAGCCGGTGGTCTCCCGGATCTTCGTGTGCGCCAGCGGGCGCCCGGCAAGCGCAGCCGGAATGGGAGACCGGAAGACCTCGAGACCCTCCGCCAGCATCACCACGTCGCCGCGCTCGAGCACGTTGTAGACGGCGTTCGCGCCCATGGAGGCATACGACATCACGAAGTCGGCGCCCGCGCGGTGCAACGTGCTCACGTTTCGCTCCAGCGTCGCGCGGCTCACGATCTGGAGCTCCGGCCGCAGCCGGCGGATGTACAGCGTGAGGTAGATGTTGGCCGCGTCGTCGTTGGTGGTGACCACCGCGGCCGCCGCGTCCGCGAGGCCGGCCCGCTCCAGGACCTCCCGGTCCGCCGCCGAGCCCACCACGTACTGCCCCGATTCCTTGGCCATGGATGGGTTCTTCTCCACGATCCGCCAGGGCACCTCGCGCTCGTCCAGCGCCCGGGCGACCGCACGCCCCACGCGGCCGCCCCCCACGATCACCACGGGCGCGTCCTGCACGCTGTAGATGGCCATCAGCTCGGAGAACCGCTCCATCTGCACCTCCGAACCCGCGAGTACCAGCGCCGTTTGGGGGCCCAGCACGGCGTCCGCCGCCGGGATCATGAACTGTCCACGTTCCCAAACGCCCACCACGGTAAGCCCGGTGGCCTCGCGCAGGCGGCTGTCGGCCAGAAGCTTTCCCATGAGCGGAGTTCCCGTGACCGGCGCTTCCGCGATGAGGAGGTCTCCGAAGCGGCCGATCACGCTGGCGCGCAGGTCGCCGCCGAGCGTGCGGCGGGCAAGTGCGCGTCCCAGCATCTCCGGCGTGTGGAGAACGTGCGTGGACCCCGCCAGCTCCAGGATGTCCACCGAGTCGGCTGAGCGCACCACCGAAACGATGGGAACGTCGGGGCAGACCTCGCGGGCGGTGAACACCGTGTTGGTGTTCACGTAATCGTCGCCTGTAGCCACCACCAGCGCCGCGCGCTCCACCCGCAGCGCGCGGTACGTCTCCACTTTGTCCCGGTCGCCCACCACCACCTTGATCCCCACGTCGTGAAGGTCCATCGCCGTCTTCACGTCCGGCTCCAACACCCAGTACGGCCGGCCCTGGTACGCCAGCCGCTGCGTCAGGGAAACGGCGATCGGGTCGTAGTGGGTGATGATGACGTGGCCCGCCGTTCCGTCCGGCACCTCGCGCGGAGTGCGCATGGCGGAGCGCGCCTCCAGCCAGGGCGCGAAGAAGAACTGGATGAAGGCGAACGGAAGCACGATGAGGAGGAACACGACACCGGAGAGAAGCACCACCATCGAGAAGAGGCGACCCGCGTCGCTCTTGAACGTGATGTCCCCGAAGCCGAGGGTGCTCATCACGGTGAGCGTCCAGTAGAACCCGGTAAGCCAGGAGAAGCGCTGCCCCTCGGCCGCCATCAGGAAATGGAAGACGACGCTGTACGCCGTGATCATGGCGAGGAGCACAAGCACGTAGTTGCGCAGAGCGCGCAAGTTGCGGCGTGCGGACCGTACTTGCATGTACGCGGCGAACTGGGCGGGGACGAACTTCATGATCGGTTACCGGCCTCGGTTCATGTGATCGCCATCGGAGGTGGGCCGTCGTGCGGAGATGGCGGCAGCCGGTTTTCGGGAAGAAGCGCGCGAACCACAAGACCGCGGCCGTGACTCTCCGGACAGCACCGCATGCTCCGAGGGTCCTTCGAGGCCGGCCGTCAGCTGGACAGCGCCAGCGAAAGCTCCTCCCGCACCCAGGGTTCGTCCTCCACCACGAGACGCGAGAGCAGGGCCGCGGCCACGAGCTCCTGCTCCGCCTCAGAGCACCGGCCAGACGACGCGATCCGCCCCAGCGCCCAGGCCGAGTGACCGCGCACGAGCGGCTCGTCGTCCGAGAGCGCAGTCGAGAGTACGGGGATCGCGTCGGGCGATCCCCAGTTGCCGAGTGCGACGGCCACATTGCGAAGCAGCCCGCGCCGCTTCGTGCGCTTCACGGCCGATCCCTTGAAGCGGCGCGAGAAGTCCTCCTGGCTCATCCCCATCCACTCGACCAGCGACGGCCCGTCCATCCCCTCGCGCGGGATGAAGGCGGGGTCGTGGGCGGGCTCGGCGAATCCGTTCCAGGGGCACACCTCCTGGCAGATGTCGCAGCCGTAGACGCGGTTGCCGATGAGCGGGCGGAGGTCGTGGGGGATGGGGCCGCGCAGCTCGATGGTGAGGTAAGAGATGCAGCGGCGGGCGTCCATGCGCGGGGCGCCCGCCTCGTCGCGCCCCAGCAGCGCCCCCGTCGGGCACGCGCTCACGCAGCGCGAGCACGTGCCGCAGTGGTCGCGCGCGAACGGCTCGTCGTAATCCAGCTCCACGTCCAGCAGCAGCACGCCGAGGAAGTAGTACGACCCGCGCCGCGGCTGGATGAGCATGGTGTTGCGTCCGAACCAGCCGAGCCCGGCGCGCGACGCGAGCTCGCGCTCCAGCACGGGCCCGGCGTCGACGTACGCGCGCCCGCCCAGCGGCGTGAGCTCGGCGCTGGCCCACTCCTGGAGGGCCATGAGGCGGTCCTTGAGCAGGTCGTGGTAGTCGTCGTTGCGGGCGTAGCGGGCCACGATCCCGCGCGACGGGTCCGCCTCCCCTTCGTCCTCCCCGTAGTACCCGATCGCGACGACCACCGCCGAGCGCGCCCCGGGCACGAGCACGGCGGGATCGGCGCGCTTGGCGACGGCGTCTTCGCGGGCGAGGTAGGCCATCTCACCGTGCATCCCCTCTCCCAGCCACTTCCCGTATGCCTCCGCGTGCCCGGACGCGTGCACGGGCGCGACCCCCACCGCATCGAACCCCAGCTCCAGGGCGCGGGCGCGGATGCGGTCGGTGAGCTCGGCGGGGGAAAGGCTGATAGGAAGCATGCGCGTGCTACACCCGTGCGCGGCGCACGTGCCGGGGTATCTAACTGCATGGCTCACGCGAAGGCGCAAAGGCGCAAAGAAAGTACAGGAGGAGGAGGAACCGTGGAGATCGAGGAGATCATGAAGGAGATTGTCGACGCCGCGTACAAGATTCACACGCGGATCGGCCCTGGGCTGTTGGAGAGCGTGTATGAAGTAGTGCTCGCGAAGGCACTGGAGAACCGTGGCCTCGCGGTACGCAGGCAGGTGCCGGTGGCGATCAGGTATGACGGTATCCACATCGAAGAGGGTTTCAAAGTGGATCTTCTCGTGGAGAACAGCGTGGTTGTGGAGCTCAAGTCGGTGGAGAAGATGGCACCAGTGCATGCGAAGCAGCTGCTGACCTATTTGCGGCTGATGGACCTCCGCCTGGGACTGCTGATCAATTTCGGAGCGCCCACCCTCAAGGAGGGAACTCGTCGAATCGCGAATGCCTATGCCCCGCCACCGGGTTTCCTCTGAGTTCTTCTTCGCGCCTTTGCGTCTTCGCGTGAGACCCGCTGTTCGTCCTTGACGTAATCTCGGCCGCCCGGCACCTTGCGCGCTCCTCGCGAACCCGGAGCACCGGACGATGCCAGATCAACACCGCGCCCCGCACCCCGAGCTCGCCACACTCTGGCGCGGCGAGTTCCCGATCCTGCAGACCCACACCTACATGAACTCGTGCTCCCTCGGCGCGCTCTCCCGGCGCTCGATGGGGTACCTCGGCGAATACCAGGCGCTCTGGAACTCCATGGGCGCCTCCGCCTGGTACGAGCTGTGGCTGGGAAGGATCGCCGAGCTGCGCGGCCACGTCGCGCGCATGTGGAACGCGCGGGAGAACGAGATCGCGCTCACCCCCAGCGTCTCCGCCGCGCTCTCGTCGGTGGCGTCCACCATCGACTACACGCAGCGCAACCGCGTGGTGGTCTCCGACCTGGACTTCCCCACCCTCGTCTACCAGTGGCTCGCGCGTCCCGGCGTCCAGGTGGTGCGCGTGCCCAGCGACGACGGGATCGGCGTGCCCCCGGAGCGCTGGGCCGAGTACATCGACGAGCGCACCGCCATCGTCGCCACCAGCCACGTCTTCTACGGCACCGGCTACGTGCAGGAGCTGGAGCCCATCGCCCGGGCCGCCCGCGGGGCGGGCGCGCTCTTTTTGGTGGATGGCTACCAGGCCGTGGGCCAGATCCCGGTCGACCCGCGCGCCAGCGGGGCGGACGTGTACGTGGCCGGGCCGCTCAAGTGGCTCCTGGGCGGCCCCGGCCTGGCGTACCTCTGGGTCCGCGAGGAGCGCATCGCCGAGATGCGCCCCACCGTCACCTCCTGGTTCGGCGCGCGCGACCAGTTCTCCTTTCGCGTGGACGAGTACGAGCCGCGCGAGGACGCCGGCCGCTTCTCCCTCGGCACCCCCGCCGTCCCCACGGTGTACACGGCGCTGGGCGGGATGGAGATCTTCAAGGAGGCCGGAGAGCACGCCGTCTACCAGCGCGTCGCCGGGCTCACCGCGCACCTGGTGGGGCTGCTGCGGGACGCCGGCTTCGAGCTGCGCATCGCCGACGAGGCGCACCGCTCCGGCATCGTGCTGCTGAAGCACGACCACGCGGCCGGCGCCGTCGCCCGCCTGGCGAAGCGGGGGATCGTGGTGGACCACCGCGCCGGCTACGTGCGCGTCTCCCCCCACTTCTACAACACCGAAGCGGAGAACGAGCTCACCGTCGCCGCCCTTCGAGAGGGGTGACGTTCCCGGATGGGAACAGGGCATGTTCCGGAATGGGAACGCATTCCCGATTGACGACGCGCCCCGCAGAGTGTAACTTATTGCACCAACACGGTTTGCACTGCTGGCTGGGGATGGCACATCGGTTGCCCCTGTCGCTGTCGGAACACGGAGCCGGCCGCGCCCCGCGGAGCCCGCCCGATCCTGCGCCACCCCATACCCCTCGTGGAGACCACATGAAGAAGCTCGCCCTTACCGCTCTCGCTGCCGCCGCCCTCCTCGCCCTGCCGTCGCTCGCCTCCGCGCAGAGCACCGCCACGGGCTCCATCGGCGCCACCGCCACGGTCAGCACCGTGCTCGACTTCGGCACCTCGCCGGGCATCGACTTCGGCCAGGTGACGCCGGGCACCACCTCGGCCAGCGTGAGCGGCTACATCCCGTTCACCCGCAACGTCGGGGTGTCCTTCACCCTGCCGGATGGGGCGACCACCGGGCGCCTGACCCGCGCGGGCGGCACCGAGACGCTGCAGCCCGCCTTCAGCGCCTGCGGCGTCGGCACCACCAACAGCACCATCAGCAGCGCCTTCACGGCTTGCGGCGGCTCCGGCATCACTTCGGCGAGCGTGGTCGGCACCCTGGCGGCGCCCACGGCGGGCCCGACGAGCGAGTTCGTGATCTTCACCGGCACGGTGGCGGTTCCGACCGCGGCCGTTCCCGGGACGTACGCGGGCACCATCAAGATCATGGCGACGGCCAACTGAGCCGCGCCCTGCCGCCGCGAGACGGGAGGGGGGATGCGGGCCGCCATTCGGTCGGCGCTCCTCCTCGCGCTCGCGGGGTGTTTCTGCGGGGGCGGGGCGTTCGCCCAGGCCCCCGCCAGTGTAGGGGTGGACGCCGTTCCGGTGCAGGGGCTGTCGTTCGGTCCGCTGATCCCGGGGGTCTCGGAAGCGGTCCCGGTGACGGATGCCGGGCGCCGGGCGGAGATCGTGCTGAACGGGCACGGCACGCTGGACGTGACGCTGGTGCTCCCCGCGTCGATGGTCTCGCCCACGGGAGCGCGCCTTCCGCTCCTCTTCACGGCGCGCGACGGGGCGCTGATGAGGAACGTGTCGGCCTCGCTCCTCCCCTTCGACCCGCTCAACACCACGCGGGTGAGACTGGACGCCTCGCAGGGCCCCGCCCGCCTCCTGCTGGGGGGCACCGCGCTCCCCTCGCGGGAGCAGACGGCGGGAAGCTACACCGCCACCATCCTGGTGGTGATCACCAATCCCGGTACGTGACGTGCGCTCCGGGAGCAGAACCGCGGGAAATGTGATGATGACGAGCCCTGTGCGCACGACCCCCTCCCTGGCCGCCCGCGTGGCGCTCCTGCTGCTGGCGCTGGTAGCCGGCACGGCGAGCCGCGCCGCGGCGGTGACGGTGAGCCCCACGGCACTCTTCATCGACTCGCGCAGCCCCACGGCCACGCTGGTGCTCTTCAACGCCGGCACCGCGCCCGAGGAGATCGAGATCGGCTTCGCCTTCGGCTACCCCACGACGGACGCGCAGGGGCGGACCAGCACCATTCTCACCGACTCCGCGCCGGCGGGCGATCCCTCCATCCTCCCCTACGTGCGCGCCTTTCCGCGGCGCCTGACGCTCGCCCCCGGGCAGCGGCAGACGGTGCGCGTGCTGGTGCAGGCGCCGGCGGGGATGGCCGAGGGGGAGTACTGGGGCCGCGTCGTGGTGCGCTCACGCGGCGGCACCCCGCCGATCGAGCAGAACCGCGGAGACGTGCGCATGCAGCTGAACGTGGAGACCGCGGTCGCCACGGCGGTCCTCTTCCGCAAGGGCACGGTTACCACCGGGCTCACGGTGGGCGGCGCCGTGGCGCGGATGAACGCGGCCGGCGCGGTCGAGGCGGAGTTCGACGTGCGCCGCACCGGCAACGCCGTCTACCTGGGGCACCTGCGCGCGGAAGTCGTCACGGCGGACGGGCGGGTCGTCGGCGTGATCGAGGACGAGATGGCCGTCTACCGCGCGCTGCGCCTGCGCTACGCGATCCCGGTGGCGCCCGGCGCACCGCGCACGACGCTCACGGTGCGCTACACCTTTGACACCGAGCGCCCGGACCTCCCCTCGCCGGGCGCCGTGAAGGCCGCGCCGGTCTCGGGCACCGCAACCGTACAGGGCTGATGATCCGCATCCGCTTCTTCCTGCTGCTCGCCATGGGGGCCGCGCTCTGCGCCGCCCCTGCGCGTGCACAGGAGAAAGCGGTGGCCTCCTCCGGCATCAACGCGGTGCTGACGGTGCCGTTCCCGCCGCTGACCGCGACCGGAATGCGCCCGGTGCAGTTCGGGAACGTCGTCCCCGGCACGCCCAAGGCGGTGCTCCCGGACTGGCAGGCGGGCACCATGTCCGGCGAGTGGCGGCTGACGGGTGTGGCGCGCGCGCGGTCGATCGACATCTCCTTCGTGCTCCCGGCGACGCTGGACGCTCCGGGCGGGCGGACGATGCCGATCTCGTTCAACGGCAACTACGCCGGCCTGTGCGAGATCGACGACGCGGCGCAGACGTGCGTGGTGGCCTCGTGGGCGACCTGGAACCCGGTCACCACCCCCACCTTCCACGACACCCCGCAGCGCTACAAGCCGGGGCGCCCCAAGTACGAGCACGACCACTACTCCGTGTACATGGGCGGCCAGGTCTCTCCCCCGGTGAGCCAGGCGGCCGGCAACTACTCGGGGACGATCACCGTCCAGCTGGTGATCAACTGAGCCGGGGTCCCGCTCCGTGAGCGCCCTCCGCCGGCTCGGCGCGCTTCTGGGCGTCATTCCCGCGCTCGCCGCCGCCGCCCCTCTCGCCGCGCAGGACACCCCGCCCGGCTACGAGCAGGGGATCTACGATCTCCGGGTCGGCAACCTGAACCCGCTCAGCGTCCCCGTGCTCCTCGACGAGCGCGGGGCCGTCCTCGTTCCGCTCCGGCCGCTGCTGGAGCTGGCGGGCGCCCCCTTCCGCGTGGTGCCGGACAGTGGGCTGGCCGTCGTATCGCGGCCGCGCGGCGCCGGGCAGGCGGTTCTGGACGTGCGCGCGGGCACCCTCACCGCCGCCACGCGCGTGACGCTCGCGCCCGGCGAGGCGGTGGTGTGGGCGAGCGACATCTACGCCGCCCTCCCCCGCGCCGCGCAGCTGCTGGAGGCGGAGGCCGCGGCGGACCCGGGGGAGCTGACCGTGCGCTTCACCCGCGCCGTTCCCTTTCCGGCACAGGAGCGCGGCGAGGCGGAGGCCAGGCGCCAGTTCGAGAGCGGGCTGGGGCGCGACGGGCCCGCGGTGGACCCGCGCTCGGTCCCGTTCCGGCCGCGCACCGGGGGCGCGGTGCTGGAGTGGGGGGTGTCGACCTCCACCCCCAATCCGGGCGTGCCCGACGCCGCGTCGGCCGTCGTGGGGGTGGGCGTGTACGGCGGGATGCTGCAGGTGGGCGCATCCGTCGCCAACCCCGGCGACGGCCAGCCCCTGCGCACGGATCCCACGGCGCGCTACCGGCGCGTCTTTCCGCTCAACCGCTGGCTGCGGCAGGTGCAGGTGGGCGACGTGGCGACCGAGAACCTGCGCGTGCGGGCGGTGCGCGGAATCACCCTCACCAACGCGCCCTTCATCCGCGACCCGCTCTTCGGCTCCGTTCAGTACAATCCGGGGCTCCCCGCGGGTTGGGACTACGAGGTCTACCAGGATGGCCGCCTCCTGGGCTTCTCCCACGGCGCCGAGCGGACCCCCGTCTCCATCCCGCTGGGCTACGGCAGCACCCCGGTGCGGGTGCGGCTGTACGGCCCGGCGGGCGAGAAGGTGGAGTCCGAGCTGGTCTACCTGGTCCCCGTGGCGCAGCTCCCGGCCGGGCGCTGGCAGTACTCCCTGGGCGGCGGCGCGTGCGTGCGCGACCCCGACTGCCGACAGATGGGGTACGTGGACGTGCGCCACGGCCTCTCCCGCGCGCTCACCCTATTCGCCGGCGCCGACGCGCTGGCGGGCGACGAGTCGCGCGTGCGGCCGTACGGCGGAGCCAGTCTGGCGGGCGGCGCCGCGTGGGCGGCGCAGGTGGAGGCGATGCCGGGCGCCTTCGTGCAGGGGGCGCTGCAGAGCTTCGGCAGCGGTCCCGTGACCGGCACGCTGAGCGGCGGGGTGACCTTTCCCGAGCTGGAGGGGCGCTCGCTGGCGGGATCGGGCGGCGCCGCGCCCGTCCCGGCGAGCGGCACCCGCTGGAACGTGGACGCCACCGCGGGGATCAGGCTCCCGGGCGGCGGGCGGCGCATCGGGCTCACCGGCCGGGTGGAGGGCGCCAGTGGGACGGGGCTGGACCACGCGCGCGGCTCGGTGCTGGGCACCGTACGCGGGGTGATCCTGGAGGCGGCGGTGGAGCACGTCGCCTCGCCCATCCTGGGGAGCTCGGACGTCGGCTCGCTGCGCGGCACCTTCCCTCTGCACGCCCTCAGCTCCCGCCTCCCGCGCGGCGCGCTGGTCACGGCCGAGGCGGGTGCCGGGGCGGGCGGCGTGCAGCGCGCGGAGGTGGGGGTGTACGCGCAGGTGAGCTCGCTGGTGGTGAACGCGGTCGGCCGCTGGGATGCGCGCATCTCCTCGCCCTCGCTGGTGATCGGGACGTCGCTGCGCTTCGGCTACGGGCGCGCGCAGGCGAGGCTCGGGTCTCAAGGCGGGCAGCTTTCCGGCGGCACCACGGTAAGCGGCGCGATGGCGTTCTCGGGCGGCTCCGGCCTCACTCCCCTCCCCTACGGCGGGATGGGGCAGTCCGGCCTGCACGGCGTCGTCTTCCACGACCTCAACGGCAACGGCGCGTTGGACCCGGGCGACGAGCCCGTGCCGGACGCACGCGTCTTCGTGGGCGGCTCCCTGGTGAAGACGGACGCCGCAGGCCGCTACGCTACCTGGTCCGTGCTCCCCTACGAGATCGCCAGCGTCCGCGTGGACACGATCGCCCTCAATGACCCGTCGTGGGTCCCCGTGCGCGATGTCGTGCTCCTGCGCCCCTCGCCGCACCTCTTCACCCGCGTGGACCTCGCCCTGGCGCCCACGCGGGAGCTGGCGGGCGCGCTGGTGCCGGAGCGCGGTGTGGCTGCTGCGAGCGGCATTACGGTGGAGATCCTGGGCGCGGACGGCGCGGTGTCGCAGCGCGTCCTGACCTTCAGCGACGGCACCTTTTACCTCGGCCGCATCCGTCCGGGGCAGGACCAGGCGCGCGTCTCGGAGTCGTCCCTGCGCGCCCTCGGCGCCCGCGCCGCCCCCGCCACCATCACCTTCACCGTCCCCGCCTCCGGCACCGACCCCCTGGTGGAGATCCCCGCGATCCGGCTGGTGCGGGCGCAGTAGGGGCATCCAGGTCCGGTTCGAGGA
>JAUJMI010000352.1 GCA_030446945.1 Longimicrobium sp.
CGCATCTCGGACGAGGAGGACCGCGTGATCGCCGTGACACTCGGTCTCCCCCGTCCCGCCGACGCCGACTGGTTCTGCCCGTACTGGATCACCGGCCTGGACATGCCGGTGTCGGAGGGTTCGTACGGTGGCGAGGCGATCCATGCGATTCAGTGCGCACTGATCGGAATCCGAACCGCCCTCGACGCGACGGGCCTCACCTTCACCTGGGTTTTTCCGGACGGGAGCGGCACGGCGGAGGAGGGCACGTCAGGGTTTCTCCGCTCCGTGCCGGCTGGTACGGGCCGGAAATCGAGGCCATCTGAATCGGCTGATTGTCGAGGAAACCAGGCGCCTTCTCGGTGGTCATCGAGTTCGTCGTGGACCGGGCTGACTTCTACGCTGGGGTCAGCCGATCGCATCGGAGTACGGCGCGTTGGGTGCGGAGAGTTGGGATCCGATCGCGGGAGCGCACGCCGGGATGTCGCGACAGGCCGGGACCGATGCGGCGGGAGATCGCGCGCTTTTGTGCTGCCAGCCGATGAGCTGGCGGGCGGGGATGCTGGCCAGGCAGAACGGGCACTGCGTGTTGTATACGAGGAGGACCCGTCGTGTACCGGGTGCCACGCCACCCAGCACGACGGACGAGCCGTCCAGCGTAGGCGCGCTCTGCACGGGACGTCGGCCCTGGGCTGAAGGGTCAGTGAGCGCGCCCGGACGAGGTCGCGCTGCCTGCGCGCGGTCTCCAGCTGGCGTGAGAGGACGACCACCAGCCCCGTCGCGAAGAACAGTGCGACCACGGTGAGGACCGACGCGACGCGCTTCGCCGGACATGGAACTGTCTCTGGGGTGAGTGCTAGGTTGTGCCGCACACGACGCGCGGCCCGAAAACAGGGGCAATCTATTCGTGTGCGGCCGGCCGGGCGCACGGCTTCGGTTGCCGCGCGCGCGGGCGCGCCTTACCTTGTCGGGCTCCGAAGCCACCCTCAGACGGAGCCCGCGCCCTGAACGCGACCGTAGCCGCCACCGACCTCCCCTTCCCGCTGCGCGTGCGGGGCAAGGTGCGGGACGTGTACGACCTCGGAGACGCGCTGTTGATGGTCGCCACCGACCGGGTGAGCGCCTTCGACGTGGTGCTGCCCGATCCCGTGCCGCGCAAGGGCGAGGTGCTCACCCTGCTCTCGGCGTGGTGGTTCGCGCGCACCGCCGACCTGGTGCCCAACCACCTGCTGTCGGTCGATCCCGATGCGATCGCGGCGCGCTACCCCGCCCTGGCGCCGCTGCACGAGGTGTGGGCGCGGCGATCGATGCTGGTGAGGAAGCTGGAGCCGTTCCCGGTAGAGTGCGTGGTGCGCGGGTACCTGAGCGGCTCCGCTTGGAAGGAGTACCGCGCCCACGGCACCCTGGCCGGCGAGCCGCTCCCAGCGGGGCTGCGCGAGAGCGACCCGCTCCCCGAGCCGCTCTTCTCCCCCGCCACCAAGGCGGAATCGGGACACGACGAGAACATCGCCTTCGCCCGCATGCGGGAGATCGTGGGCGCGGAAGCGGCCGGCCGCCTCCGCGCCCATTCCCTTGCGCTCTACGGGCGCGGGCGCGAGACGGCGGCGCGGGCGGGGATCATACTGGCGGACACCAAGTTCGAGTTCGGCACGGATGCGGACGGGACGCTGCGGGTGATGGACGAGGTGCTGACGCCGGACTCGTCGCGCTTCTGGCCGGCGGAGCTGTACCAGCCCGGCCGGGGTCAGCCCTCGCTCGACAAACAGCCGCTGCGGGACTGGCTGGAGTCGCTGGTGGCGGAGGGTCGCTGGGCCAAGGCGCCGCCGGGGCCCCCTCTGCCGCCCGAGGTGGTGGCGGAGACCTCCGCGCGTTACCAGGACGCCTTCGGCCGGCTGACGGGCATGACCCTGGACGACTTCCCCCTGCACTCCGCCGAGGCCGCGTGAACGTCGCCGTCCCGCGCCGCCGGCTCCGCCGCGGCATCGTCATCCTCCCCAGCGCCTTCACCCTGGGCAACCTCTTTCTGGGGATCTGGGCGATCGTGGAGGCGTCGCGCGGCCAGTACTGGAACGCGGGCTGGATGATCGTGGTGGCGGGGATCATGGACATGTTCGACGGGCGCATCGCCCGCTTCACCGCCACCGGGTCGCCCTTCGGCGAGGAGCTGGACTCGCTGGTGGACGCGGTGTCGTTCGGCGTTGCGCCGGCGTTGCTCGTCTACTTCACCTTCTTCCGCAACAGCGCGGGGGAGTGGAGCTGGATCGTCTGCTTCCTCTATATCGTGGCGGCCATCCTGCGGCTGGCGCGCTTCAACATCGAGCAGGCGGGGACGGACAAGGCGTACTTCCACGGCCTCCCCTCCCCCATCTCCGGCGCGACGCTGGCGACCTTTTACGCCTTCACCACCACCGACGTCTGGCAGCGCTTCTTCCACCGCGTCCCCCTGCCGAGGGCGGCGGGGTGGCTGGCGCTGATCGTGGGGGTGCTGATGGTGAGCAACGTGCTGTACCCCGTGGTGCCGCGCTTCTCTTTTCGCACCTGGAGCGGGCGGCTGGCCTTCTTTTTGGCCTTCGCCGCCATCGTCGCGGCGTTCACGGTGCCGCAGTACTTTTTCTTCCCCATGGGGATCCTCTACATCACGTGGGGGCTGGTGAGGACGGTGGTGGCGGGCTTCGAGGAGAAGCTGCCGGACCGGGACCCGATGATCCTGGAAGAGCCCGCGCCGGAAGAGACGCGCGAGCTGGACTACGAAGAAATGCGACCGAGGCGCGAGCAGCCGCTCGCCGGCGAGGAGGCGACGTGACGGAGTACCGCATCGAAGTGCGCGTGACGCCCCGCCGCGGGATCCTGGATCCCCAGGGGAACGCCGTGGCGGGGGCGCTGGGCACCCTCGGCTTCCGCGGCGTGCGCGAGGTACACGTGGGGCGGCTGATCGTCTTCCACATGGACGCGGAGAGCGAGGGCGAGGCGAAGGAGCGCGGCGAGGCGATGTGCCGCCAGCTCCTGGCCAACCCGGTGACGGAGGACTTCAGCGTGCAGGTGGCGGCGGCCCCCGGGAGCGCCCGGTGAAGATCGGCGTGGTGACCTTCCCCGGCTCCAACTGCGACTACGACTGCTTCAAGGCCGTGCAAGAGCAGATGGAAGCCGAGGCCGTCTACCTCTGGCACCGCGAGCACGACCTGCAGGGGGTGGACGCCGTCTTCCTTCCCGGCGGGTTCAGCTACGGCGACTACCTGCGCGCCGGCGCCATCGCCGCGCAGAGCCCCATCATGCGCGAGGTGGCCGCCTTCGCGCGCGAGGGGGGTCCGGTCGCCGGGATCTGCAACGGCTTCCAGATCCTGTGCGAGGCGGAGCTCCTTCCCGGCGCGCTGATGAGGAACCGTTCGCTCAAGTTCCGCTCGCGCCAGGTGCACCTGCGCGTGGAGCGCGACGACCTGCCGTTCACGTCGGGGTACACGGCCGGCCAGGTGCTGCGCGTGCCCATCGCGCACGGCGAGGGGTGCTACTTCGCGGACGAGGCGACGCTGGCACGCGTGGAGGGCGAGGGGCTGGTCGCGTTCCGCTACTCCACACCCGATGGCACGATCAACGCGGAGGCTAACCCCAACGGTGCCGCGCGCAACATCGCGGGGATCGTGAACGAGAGGGGGAACGTGCTCGGGATGATGCCTCACCCCGAGCGCGCCGTGGACGCCCTGCTGGGCTCCACGGACGGCCTGGGGCTCTTCCGCTCCCTGGCCGCGCACCTGGCCCGCGCCTGACGGCGCACCACGGGGAGGGAGCGATGTCGAGTACGGCGGCTCGGATTTTGGCGGTGGCGCTGCTGGCGGCCGCTTCGCCCGCGGCGGGGCAGACGATCTCTCCGGGGATGTCCACGGCGCAGGTGCGCTCGCTCCTGGGGGACCCGGTCACGGTGCGCAGCGTGGGAGACTGGAGCTACCTCTACTACCTGAACGGGTGCGCGGTCCGTTGCGGTTCGGACGACGTGGTATTCGTCCAGAACGACCGCGTGGTGGCCGCCGTCTTCCGCACGGGCCGCCGCCGCTTCGCCGGCCCCGTCGCGGGCGTCGCGCTGGACGGCACCGCCGGCAGCCGCCCGAACGCCGGCCGCGGCGACTACGACGCCGGGATGGTGCGCCTCGACGAGACCCCTGAGCGTCCCACGCAGATGCGCGTCCGCAACGGCGCGCGCGAGGAGCCGGGGCGCACCATCATTGGCCGGCCCGGGGCAGCCCGCGTGGGCGGCGTGCGCCTGGAGGGCGGCGACGCCCCTGCCACGGGGCGTTCGGGCGGCACCACCATCATCCGCCGCGACGACGCGGACCCGCGCGACGATGCGCGCCGCGGCGGCCCCCCGGCGCGCGCC
>JAUJMI010000353.1 GCA_030446945.1 Longimicrobium sp.
GTTGATGACGGTGTAGAAGGCGTCCTTGTGCTTCTTGGCCGGGTAGTTGTACTCCGCCCCCGCCAGGTCGAACGCCACCACGCCCCTGTCCTTGTACGCCACCGTCAGGTCCGCCAGGTCGCGCGAAGTCTCCGGCTCCATGTTGCGGATGCCGCAGATGATGATCTCCGTGCGGATGCCGAAGTCCTGCTCGGCGCGCTTGAGCCCCCGCAGCGGCGCCTCCACCGCCTCGGTGAGCGGGAGGCCCTCCTGCGTGTTGAGGATCGGCGAGTAGCGGATCTCCGCGTATCGCACGTTCTCCCTCGCCAGGTCCTCCGCCAGCTCGTAAGCGACGCGCTCCAGCGCGTCGCTGGTCTGCATCACCGACAGGGTGATGGCGAAGCGCTCCAGATACTCCACCAGGTTGCGCGCGTCCTGCACGTGCATGTAGTCGCGCAGGGCGTCCGCGTCGTGGGCCGGCATCTTCTTGTTGTACTCCGCCGCCAGCTCCAGCATCGTCTCAGGGCGGAGCGATCCGTCCAGGTGCACGTGCAGCTCCGCCTTGGGAAGGCGGTGCAGCAGGTCTCGGGTGACTTCCATGGTCCTCGCCGGGCTACGGGTTGCAAGGGCCGGATGCGCGAACGGGTGGCCCACGTTTCCGTGCACCACCCGCCATCAGTCTGCCGCGCCCCGGCGACATTCTACATCCAGGGCCGTGCCTGCGCCACCTCCGCGCGGGTCAGCACCACCTTGTTGCGCCGGGCACGCGTGAGGGTGTGGTTCTCGAACACTTTGACGAGCACGAGCCCCGCCACGAACCCGCCCACGTGCGCCCACACCGCCACGCCCCCCTCCTCCCCCGCCTCCGCGCCGAACTCCACGTACGCCATGAAGAGCTGCAGCGCGAACCAGTACATCAGAAAGAACATCGCGCGGACGTCGAAGAAGAAGATCGGCGGCAGCCAGGTCCTGACCCGCGCGTGGGGGTAGAGCACGATGTACGCGCCCATCACCCCGCTGATGGCGCCGCTCGCACCCACCGCCGGCAGCTCGCTCCCCACATTGAAGTAGATGTGCGCCCCCGCCGCCACCGCTCCGCACAGCAGGTAGAAGACGAGGAAGCGCAGGTGCCCCATGGAGTCCTCGATGTTGTTCCCGAAGACCCATAGAAAGAGCATGTTCCCCAGGATGTGCTCCCAGCTCCCGTGCATGAACATGGCGGTCAGGATCGTCCCCGTGGTCAGCCCCTCCGCAGCGCACCTCGCCGTGATCTCGCACGGGATGGTGCCGAAGTGGAGCACCGAGGCCTCCAGAGCCATCTCCGTCCCCGCGCCCTGGAGCTGGAACCAGGCGTACACGTTCAGGAGGATCAGCGCCACCGTCACCACGGGGCGGATCTCGGTGGGGTTCTCGTCGCTGATGGGTAGCACGGGCCGGTTCTTGGGAGGGTGGGGAGCTCGGCGCCGGGGCATGCAAGCGCGGCGCCATCGCCCCTTGTCAGCTGCCCCCCGCAAAGCCGGCGCTCACCGAAGCCACCGGCACGATCGCTGTTCGGTTTTGGGACCACCGCGTCCCGCAGGTGGACACCCGGGGCGGGGCCTCGCCGCGCAAGCGATTGTGCCGCGCCACTTTGACCACCGGCCGCCGCGGCGCGGGCGTTGCCCTGGAGAGGGCCGGCCTCACTCCCGCCCCCCTCCTATGGGACAGCTCTCCATGTTTCTGAATGCTCGTACGTGGGTCGCCGACCTGATCCGGGACGTGCTGTACGGGCTGCGCCAGCATGTCCGGCGACCCGGGTTCGCGACGGTGTCGATCCTCACGCTCGGCCTAGGCATCGGCGCCACGACCGCCATCTTCAGCGTGGTGAACGGCGTGCTCCTCAAGCCGCTCCCTTTCTCCGACCCCGAGCGCCTGGTAGGTGTCCACCACCAGGGGTACAATCAGGGGCCGGGCACGTACTTCACCTACCGCGACCACAACCGCACTTTCGAAGCGCTGGGGGCGTGGGAAGCGAACGAGGTCTCGATCGCCGGCGGAGCCGAGCCCGAGCGGGTCGAGGCGCTCTCCGTCACCGCGGGGACCCTTCCGCTGCTGGGCGTGGAGCCGGCGCTGGGCCGAGTCTTCACTCGTGAAGACGATGCGCCCGGCAGCCCCCTGCGCGTCGTGCTCACCCACGGCTACTGGCAGCGGGCCCTCGGCGGCGATCCCGCGGTCGTTGGCCGTACCATCCGGGTCAATGGCGGCGTCGCCGAGGTGATCGGCGTGCTCCCGGAGAGCTTCCGTTTCTTGCGCAGGCACCCGGCCGTCGTGCTGCCGATGCGGCTCGATCCCGCCGACCCGTCCCTCTTCGACTTCGCGGCGCTCGCGCGGCTGAAGCCCGGCGTCACCGTGGAGCAGGCGAATGCCGACGTCGCGCGCATGATCCCGCTCCTCCCCGGCCAGTACCGTCCTTTCGAGCTGCGGCCGGACGTGCGCCCGCTCGTCCGCGACGTGGTCGGAGAGGTGGACCGGCCGCTGTGGATCCTGCTCGGGAGCGTCGCGGTCGTGTTCCTCATCGCCTGCGCCAACGTCGCGAACCTTTTCCTGGTGCAGGCGGAGGGCCGGCAGCAGGAGCTCGCGGTGAGGGCCGCACTGGGCGCGGGCCGCGGGCGCGTAGCGCGCCAGCTCCTGTCGGAGAGCCTGGTGCTGGGGCTGGCAGGTGGACTGGCCGGCCTGATCCTGGCGCACGCGGGCACCCGTCTCCTCCGCCGGATCGCGCCGGCCGAGCTGCCGCGGGTGGAAGAGATCGGAATCGACCCCGTCGTCCTGGTGTTCGCCTTCGGGGTTTCGCTCGCGGCGGGGATCTGCTGCGGGCTCGTTCCCGTCGCCCGGCTCGGGACCGAGGACGGGAGCCGGCTCAGCGAAGGAGGCCGCGCCGCAAGCGATGGACCCGGCCGGAACCGCCTCCGCAGCCGGCTGGTGGTGGCCGAGGTGGCGCTGACCATGATGCTGCTGGTCGCGTCCGGCCTGATGATCCGCACCTTTCTCGCGATGCGGCAGGTCGCTCCCGGCTTCGCCGCTCCGCGCGAGGTGCAGAGCTTCCAGGTGCCGCTCCCGTTCGAGAGCGGAGACGCCGCGGGGGTCGCCCGCACCTTCCAGCAGATCTCGCAACGTGCAGGCGCGGTGCCTGGGGTGAAGTCGGTGGGCTTCGCCTCCTCCGTCACCATGGACGGGGAGGACAACACGAACCCGCTCTACGTGGAGGGCGTCGCGACGCCCGAGGGCGCGCTTCCCCCGCTCCGCCGCTTCAAGGCCGTGGGTCCGGGCTATCACGAGACGATGGGGAATCGCGTCGTGGCCGGCCGGCCCATCTCCTGGGACGACATCCACCAGGGACGGCAAGTCGTCGTGATCTCGGCGAAGCTCGCACGGGCGTACTGGGGGGATGCCGCGCGCGCGATCGGCAAGCGGGTGCGCAACGACCCCGCGTCGCCCTGGCAGGAAGTCGTCGGGGTGGTGGGGGACGAGCGGGACGATGGCGTCGACCGTCCGGTGACCGCCATCGTGTACTGGCCGCTGATGCATCCCAGCTACGGGAGCAGCGAGATGGTGTTCGTGGTACGGTCGCCCCGCGCGGGGACACCCGCCCTGGTACGGGAGCTCCGGCAGGCGGTCCGCTCCGTGGACCCGACGCTGCCCCTCGCCAGGGTGGAGACGCTGGAGCAGATCCGCGCGGACTCCATGGCGCGGACGTCGTTCATGATGGTGATGCTGGGGATCGCCGCCGGGGTCGCGCTCGTCCTGGGAGTGGTCGGCATCTACGCCGTGATCGCCTACGTCGCCGCGCAGCGGACGCGCGAAGTGGGCACCCGCATCGCGCTGGGGGCCAGCGGCAGCCACGTCCGGCGGCTCTTCCTGCGCCAGGGGCTCACGATGACGCTGGCGGGCATCGGCGTCGGCATCGCCGGCGCGCTGATGCTGACCCGCGTGATCTCCGCGCACCTTTTCGGCGTCGGCCCCATGGACCCGCTGACCTACGCCGCGGTCGCGCTCGGCCTCACCGCCGTGGCGTTGCTGGCCTCGTACCTCCCCGCGCGCCGGGCCTCCCGCGTAGACCCGATCGTCACACTACGGGCGGGCGGCTGAAGCCCCGCCAAAGAAAACGAGGCCCGGAGATGAAGTCGTCTCCGTGCCTCCGTCTCCCTGGGTGAGTCTCGCAGTCAAAGCAGTATGCCCACCACGCACGCCGTCATGAACGACGCGAGCGTCCCGGCGATCATGGCGCGGAAGCCGAGGCGGCTGAGGTCGCCGCGCCGCTCCGGGGCCAGCCCGCCGATCCCGCCGATCTGGATGGCGATGCTGCTGAAGTTGGCGAA
>JAUJMI010000354.1 GCA_030446945.1 Longimicrobium sp.
GCGGAGCTGGTGCGCGAGTTTTTCCCCTCGATGGAGCGCCTCCGCTTCGTGAGCAGCGGCACTGAGGCGACCATGTCCGCCGTGCGCCTCGCCCGGGGCTTCACGGGCCGCGACATGATCCTGAAGTTCGAGGGGAACTACCACGGCCACGGCGACTCCTTTTTGGTGAAGGCGGGCTCCGGCGTCGCCACGCTGGGCCTCCCCAACTCCCCCGGGGTGCCCGCGGAGCTTTCGAAGCTCACCCTGACCGCGCCCTACAACGACCTCGCGGCCGTGGAGGAGTCCTTTCGCGCATTCCCCGGCCAGATCGCGTGCGTGATCGTGGAGCCGGTGGTGGGGAACGCCGGCTTCATCGCGCCCGACGACGACTTCCTCCCGGGGTTGCGGCGCATCACGGCGGCGGACGGCTCGCTCCTGGTGCTGGACGAGGTGATGACGGGCTTCCGCGTGGCGCCCGGCGGCGCGCAGGAGCGCTTCGGCGTCCGCCCCGACCTGACGACGCTGGGGAAGGTGATCGGCGCCGGGCTCCCCGTGGGCGCGTACGGTGGGCGGCGCGACGTGATGGACCACATCGCGCCCGTGGGCCCCGTGTACCAGGCCGGCACCCTCTCCGGCAACCCGCTGGCGATGGCGGCGGGGCTGGCCCAGCTGCGCATCCTGCGCGACGAGAACCCGTACCCGGAGCTGGAGCGGCGCACGCGGCGGCTGGTGGACGGGCTGCTCGGCGTGGGCGCGGAGCTGGGCGTGCCCATGTCGGGCGGGAGCCTGGGCGCGATGTGGGGCGTGTTCCTTGCCGCTGGACCCATCCGCTCGTTCGAAGACGCCAGGGGCAGCGACGTGGCGCTCTTCCAGCGGTTCTATCAAGGGATGCTGCGGCGGGGGGTCTTCTTTGCGCCGAGCGCCTTCGAAGCCGGCTTTCTATCCACAGCCCACACCGATTCCGATGTCGACGAAACGATCCAGCGTTCCCGCGAGGCGCTCCGTGAAGCCGTGGCATAACGCCGTCGCGGCGCTCCTGCTGGGCGCCGCCGCGTGCTCCCCGCCCCCGGCCGCCCCCGGGCCGCGCCCGGCGCCGCTGCCGCCCGCAGCACCCCCGGCCGCGCCGCCGCCGCCACCCGCCGCGCCGCCCGCCCGGGTCCCCGCCGCCGTCACCACGCTGGCGACGCCGGTGCGCGTGGGGCTGGTGGTGGACAGCGCGTCGGTGGAGGTCGGCGCGGACGACCGCTTCGTGGTGCGCTCCGCCGACGGCCGCGAGGTGGCGCGGGTGAACGCGGGCGAGACGGTGCGCTTCTCCTCCGCCACGGACGGCATCACCCTGCGGACGAGCGGCGGGCGCACGCAGGGCGGCCTCCGCGCGCCGCTGACCGTCGAAGCGCCCGAGGGGATCCTGCGCCTGCGCAACAACCCGTATCGCGGCGTCTTCCTGGTGCAGCAGAGCCCACGGGGCGGCATCACGCTCGTGAACCGCCTCGACATGGAGAGCTACCTCCTTGGGGTGGTGCCGAAGGAGCTCGGGCGCGTCACGCCGGACATCATGGAAGCCGCCAAGGCCCAGGCCGTCGCCGCGCGCACCTACGCCGTGCGCTACCTGGGCCGCCGCAGCGCGCAGGGCTTCGACGTGTACGCGACGGTCGAGGACCAGGTGTACGGCGGCGTGACGGGCGAGACGCCGCTGATCTCCGAGGCCGTGCTCGGGACGGTGGGCGAGGTGATGCAGTACAACGGCCGGCCGATCGTGGCCTACTACCACTCCACCTGCGCCGGCCGCACCGCCGCCATCGACGAGGTGTGGAACGAAGGCCCCATCCCGTACCTGGTGTCGGTGGTGGACGTGAACCCGGCGACGGGCGAGGCGTTCGACCGCAGCTCCTCGCGCTTCCAGTGGACGGAGCGGTGGACGGGTCCGCAGCTGGTCTCCACGCTCAACAAGACGCTGGCGGACTCGCTGCGCGGCCGCCGCATCACCCGCGTGACCGACATGCGCGTGCTGCAGCGCACCCCCTCCGGCCGCGTGCGCGCGATGACCATCGACACGGACGCGGGGCGCTTCACGGTGGGCAAGGACCGCGTGCGCTGGATCCTGACCCCGATGCGCGGCGGCATCCTGAACTCCTCCAAGTTCGATGTCCGCATGACCCCCGACGGCGGCGTGGTCGCCGAGGGCGGTGGGTGGGGACACGGGATCGGGATGTGCCAGGTAGGCGCCATGGGCCGCGCCCGCGCCGGGCAGGACTATCGCACCATCCTGCGCGCGTACTATCCGGGGACGGAGATCCGGAAGGTGTACTGACGGACGGAAGTGCGGGGGACGGGGAACGGGGAACGGTAGGGGACAGCAGGCAGCGGGCAGCAGGCGGGGAACCCCTTTTTGTCATCCTGAAACGAAGCGCTTCTCCGTCCGTGCTCCAGGCTGTGGCGCGGAGCGAAGGATCTACTGCGCGGGCCCGAGGGGGTCCGTCGTGTCGCGCGGGCCTCTTGCCTCGCCGGCTAGATCCTTCGGTCGCCGCACGGCTGCGGCCTGGGCGGCGGGCCCGTGATGGGCGGTCTCCCTCAGGATGACAAGTGGTTCCGACAAGCGCACTCACGCACTCACGCACTCCTCGATGCTTCGCGCCGCAGCCATCGCCCTCTCGATCCTCGCCACGGCCCCCGTGCATGCCCAGGCGTTCGGCCCGCGCGCGCTGGAGTTCCAGGGGTTCGGGGCGTCGCTGTACCGGGTGGTCCCGGCGCGCAGTGTGGCCACTACGGGGATTCACCTGAACGCGTACCTGGGCAGGCTGGCACCGCGGGTGCGGGTGTCGCCCTCGCTGACCTTCTGGGCCACGAAGCTGCACGAACAGGAGGTCAACCACGTTCGGCAGCGGGTGGAGGAGCTTTGCGAGGCGGGCGGCACCCCCTGCCCGGGGCTGGACCTGGGCGAGGTGGACATCAGCGACCTGTCGCTCGACGTGGACGGGAGGTACCTGGTGGGCGGCCCGCTGCGGGTGCAGCCCTACGTGGGGCTCGGCGCCGGGATCCACCTGGTGAACGGCGGCGGCGAATTCATCGACAACACCTTCGTGGAAGAGATCTTGGACGCCATCACACCCGGAATGAACGCCATGGCCGGCGTGGAGCTCCCCATCGGCAGGCTGCGAGTCCACGCCGAAGCGCGGGCCGTACTGGCCGGCGGGGCGAACTGGTTGGGCGCCGGAGTGGGGGGGAGCATCGTCCTCCCCCAGCGCCGCACTCCGGCGGCGGAGGCGCGCCCATGAACCCGCGCGGCAACGTGCGCGTCGCGGTGCTGGGCGCCGGCGCCATCGCGCAGGTGGTGCACCTCCCCATCCTCACGCGCATGCGCGGCGTCGAGGTGGCCGCCGTAGCGGACAAGGACCCGCGCACCGCCCGCACCATCGCCGAGCGCTTCCGCATCGCGGGGGGCGCGCGCGAGACGGAAGACGTCCTGGCCGACGACACCGTGGACGCCGTGGTCGTCTGCACCCCCAGCCACCGGCACGAGGAAAACGTCCTGGAGGCGCTGCGCGCGGGGAAGTTCGTCCTGTGCGAGAAGCCGCTCGCCCTCACCGCCGGCGGGGTGGAGCGCGTGCTGGCGGAGGAGGGCGCCGAGGGGCGGCTGCAGGTGGCGATGAACCAGCGCTTCCGCGCCGACGCGCGCGCCATCCGCTCCTTTGTGCAGAGCGGCGAGCTGGGCGAGGTCTTCTACCTCAAGGCGGGGTGGCTCAACCGGGCGCAGCCGCGCGGCCGCACCTGGCGCGAGAGCAAGGCCGCGGCGGGCGGCGGCGCCTTCATGGACCTCGGGATCCAGATGCTCGACCTGGCGCTCTGGATCCTCGGCCACCCGAAGGCCGAGCGCATCTCCGCCCAGATGCACCGCCCGGCGGGCAGCGAGGTGGAGGACGCAGCGGCCCTCCTGTTGCGTCTGGAGGGCGACCGCGTGATCAACCTGGAGGCGAGCTGGAACCTGCTCTCCGCACGGGACCGCCAGTTCCTGCACGTGCTCGGCTCTACGGGCTCCGCGTCGCTCTCGCCGCTCGCCGTGTACCGGGAGATGTCCACCGGCCTCACCGAGGTGACGCCGCAGCTTCCTCCCGGCCGCGAGAACCTGTTCACCGCCTCGTATCGCAGCGAGCTGCAGCACTTCGTGGAGGTGGTGCGCGGCGAGCAGCCCGCGGACTCGTCCGCCCGCGAGCACGTGCAGCTCCTGCGGCTGGTGGAAGCCGCCTACCGCTCCGCCGAGGAACGCCGGGAAGTGGTGCCTTGAACGGAAAGTGCTAAGTGCTGAGTCCCAAGTGCTGAACATCGCCGTTCAGGACTTAG
>JAUJMI010000355.1 GCA_030446945.1 Longimicrobium sp.
TGGGTCCATCCCATGTTCAGGTGCCCGTGCCCGCGGACACTCGGAGCGGGCCGCAGCGAACCGCGGCTGAGCCAAAATGCGGCGGCTGCAGCGCCTTTCGAACGCCAGGTACTTGTACGGAACATGGGACAGGCCGGTGCACGCGGCAGAGCCCGTCTCCTTCACTCCGCGCCACGGGTCGCCTGCTACCCGGCAGGGTTCACCACCCGCACGCGCGCCGTCTCGTCCTGCTTGGGAGTGGACCTTCAACCCTGTACGTAGTGCCCCGCGCGAGAGGTACGTACTGTTACGTATCGCTGCGGAGGTGGCGTACCGCGTAGTCTGTTCCTGCGTACGCGGTCCCGAACCCCCTCCCAGAGATATAATGACGACCGACTCCACGGCACCCCTGTTCGCCTGCGCCCGGCCCCTGGCGCTTCTCTGCGCGATTGCGGGGGCGCTGGCCATGCCCGCGCGGGCGCAGGCCCAGATACCGGCCACGCCGCCGGAGGTGGTGGCGAGCGACACGCTGCGCGAGATCAGGATGGCGGACGGATCGGTGCTCTTTGCGCGCGTGGAATCGGTTGAGGCGGATCGGGTCACGCTGGTGACCCAGGCCGGCGTGCGGCTGCAGGTGGACCGGGCGCAGATCCGCTCCCTGCGCGCCGCCCGCGGGCAGGTGCGAAACGGCGAGGTGTGGCGCGACGACCCCACCGGCACGCGGCTCTTCTTCGCCCCGACCGGGCGCAATCTGGCGGCGGGCGAGGCATACTTCGGCGTGTACGAGCTTTTCTTCCCGTTCGCCACCTACGGCGTAACCGACCGGATCACGGTGGCCGCGGGCACGCCGATCCTCCCCGGCGCGTTCGGCCAGGTGGGCTATTTCGCCCCCAAGCTGGCGATCGTCCAGAGCGAGCGCCTGAACGTGGCAGCCGGCGTCTTCGCGGGCTTCTTCGAGGGCGAGACGGCGGGGATCGTCTACGGCGTCGGCACCTGGGGCGGCCGCGACAACGCGGTCACCGCCGGCGTCGGGCTCGGATTCGGAGGAGGGGACCTCTCCGACCAGCCGATCGTGCTGATCGGCGGAGAAGCGCGCACGGGGAAGCAGCTCAAGCTGATCACCGAGAACTACTTCGTCCCAGGAGAGAGCGGGGTGCTCGTCTCGGGCGGGATGCGCTTCTTCGGCGAGCGGCTCTCTGCCGATATCGGCGTAGGTGCGTTGGTCAGCGGCCAGGAGATAGAAGGGCCGCTTCCGCTGGTGAACTTCGTGTACACCTTTGGGAAGCGATGACGCGCGGCCGGCGGTGAGTTGCGGGTTTCAGAACAACCGGTCCGGAGTCATGCCGCCGGCCAGCGACTCCAGCACGTCCGAGACGGTGATGCGCGTCCCGCGGATCACGGGCTTCCCGCTGCGGCCCGCGGGGTCGAGGGTGATCCGCTCCATCAGGTCGGTCATCAGCGACTCCGGGTGAAGGACCCCGCCTGCCGGCTATCCACGGTGACGCTCCAACGTTGCGGCACGCCGCGGCGGAAGAAGCGTTCGCGGAGCCCCGGGTGGAAGCGGTCGCGAGCCCCACGGCGCTGTGCGGCAGCAGGCGCGACACAGCCGATCCAGCGCTGCAGTTGCCGTTCTTCCTCTTCTTGCTGTTCCCTCTGCGTCTCTGTGCGACGCGCGATTCGGCGACGACGATGGGGTCCATCCACGTGTGCTTCAGGCCGCGCGTCCGTGGCCGATGCGCGAGCAACTCGGGCGGGCATTGAGCTCCCCCAGCACGCCCGTCTCGGTGATCGGGTTGTCCGGGCGGGTGAGGAGCGACCCCAGGTTGCTCTCCAGCGCGTCCGCCAGTGCGTGGCCTGCCCCTCGCGTCGCCGAACTTGATGGCGCCGAAGAGCAGGCCGTACACGCGACGACCGAGATGGTGCCGCCCTTGCGCACCGAGTCGATCGCCCAGTTCAGCGCCACCCGCGAGCCGCCCTGCAGCTTGAATCTGGTGGTGGTCACGTGCTGAAAGTAGGCCCGCGAGCGTGACGGGAGCGGTGCCGCTCGCATCACGCGTGCCGGGCGCTTTCCAGCCGCGGAGCGCGCCGGTGTCGTATTGCACAACCTTTGTAATAAGTTATTGCATGCGGCCTGCTTCTTGCCCCTCCACGGCGCCCCGGGTGGGGTGGAAGTCGCACGATCTAAACGACTTATGAAGACGAGGAGGGGCCCGATGCAGCAGAGCGGAAGCGGAGGTTCCGGGAACCAGGGCAACATGCAGAAGATCGGCGAGGGGCTGGGCGGCCTGATGGGCCAGATGGCCGACAACGCCCTCTCGATGTTCGGCCCCATGCTCAACAACATGGGCGGGTGGTGGGCCCAGGCGGGGAACGCGCAGCAGCAGGGCGGCGGCTCCGTGCACGCGTCGTTCAACAGCGAAGCGGACAACCGCTGCCGCAGCCACTTCGAGGCGCAGGGGCGGGCCCAGGGCGGCACCCAGGCCAGCACCGGCGGGGGCGGCGGCGGAGCGACGGGGAGCATGTCGGGCGGCGGCGCATCGGGGTCGATGCACGCCTCAGGGAGCACCGGCGGCGGCGCGGCCTCGGGCGGGATCAGCGCGCAGGGGAGCGCACAGGGGCGCTCGCGCAGCTACGAGGAGGTGCGGCCGCTCTACCAGTTCGGCCACATGGCGGGGCAGAACCCCGACTACCAGGGGCGCTCGTTCAACGAGATCGAGGGCGAGCTCCAGAGCCACTGGGGCAGCGAGCAGTCGCAGCAGCACGGCTCGTGGCCGGACGTGCGCGGCTTCGTGGAGTTCGGCTACTCCGGGCAGCAGTCGGGCGGCTCGTCATCGGGCGGCGCGTCCGGGAGCACGGGCGGCATGAACGCCTCGGGCAGCACCGGCGGCTCGTCGGGGGGCACGGGCGGCGCCTCGGGTGGCTTCCACGCCTCCGGCAGCATCGACACCTCCGGCGGCTCGGGGAACACGGGGCCGTAAGCGGGAACGCGGCTCCTTGAACGGAACGGGGGAGCGGCCAGTCTGGCCGCTCCCCCCGTTCATCATCCCCCCGCGCCGCGAGGGCTCAAGCGGCGTTGATGGGATCGGGCCCGAGAGTCAGCTCGAACACGAGCCCGCGCTCCATGCGACCCCGCACGAACTCCTCCGCCTCGGTCCAGCATCCGTGGCCCTCCCCCGCGGCCGCGGCGAAATCCGCCACGTCCTCCGGCGACGCCGTGGTCCCCTCGGCGCCCGACCGGTACCCATCGACCCGCACGACGGGCACGCCGGCCTCCGCGGCCTTGTTGATCAACACGATCGCGTCCGCGCCCTCCAGCAGCATGTGCCCGGCCTCTTGCGCCACGGCGCGGCTCGCGAACTCACGAACGAGGGACTCTGCTTCCATGTGCGCCTCCGGGGTGGGGGTGCTCGAATGTACTCCCGACAGCCATTGCACAAAGTCCGCCTGCGCGTCGCCTGCGCGGACTCGTTCCCGGCCTGAGAACATTGGACGCTACGGTGCTCACGGGCGAGCCTGTCTCCTTCGCTGCGCGCCACGTGCCGGCGCGGAGGAGAGAGCGGGGAAGCGCTCCGCTCAGGAAGTGGACCGTGGCGACCCACGGTGCGGCTCACGGACTTCAGCGGTCTTCCCGTTGTTCCAGTCGGGGGCTTCAGCCCCCGGTTCCCGCGGTTGTTGCAGCGGTTTCAACCGCCGGGGCGGGGAGGAGAGCCCCCCGGCTTCCCCCTCCGCCTCCCCGACTCCCCGCGCACGTCGGTCATCAGGATGGTGATGACCAGGAAGAGCCCCATCACCGCCGCGGCCAGGAAGAGCAGCATCGCGAGCCCGGGGTACCCCATGATGCGGAATGAGGTCTCCACGCGCATCATCATCGCCGCGCCGATGATCAGCGCCGCGAGCACCAGGCCGACCGTGATGCGGTTGGAGATCTTCTGGAGCCCCTCCATCATCCACACCTCTTCCCGCACCCGGATTCCCACCTCCAGCTCGTTCTCCGCGACCGAGTCCAGCACGCGGTTCAGACGGCCGGGGAGGCGCTGCACGAACTCGTTCAGCTCCAGCAGGTTGGCGAACATCGCGGCGGGCGATGCGTTGCGCAGCATCCGCTGCTGCATCACCTCCGACGAGTGGCGGCGGATGGCCGCGTTGGGGTCGAACTCCGGGTCCAGCGTGCGCCCCGCCTGGTCCAGCGCCAGGAAGGCCCGCCCCAGCGTGCTGATCTGGCTGGGGAGGATGATCCCCGAGGTGGCGGCGATCTTGGTCAGCTCGATCACCACGCGCCCCAGCTCGATCTCCCGCGCGGTGGCGCCGTAGAAGCGGCTCACCAGCTCCGTCA
>JAUJMI010000356.1 GCA_030446945.1 Longimicrobium sp.
GGTGGAACGGGATGAAGATCGCCGCCCTCTCCGACTTCCAGCTCGGCCTCTGGCCCGACAACGAAAAGGTGGCGGCAGCAGCCGTGCGCCGGGCTCTTGCCGAGAAGCCGGACCTCGTGGTGCTGCTGGGCGACTACATCGCCCGCGGCGACGACTACGCCGCGCTCGACCGTGTGCTCGCGCCTCTCAAGGGCACGCCGGTCTTCGCCGTCCTCGGCCACACCGACGAGGACGACGACACCGAAGGCAAGCCGGACAGCGCCCAGATCCGCACGGTGCAGGCGCTGCAGCGCAACGGCGTGCGCGTCCTGCGCAACGCCCGCGCGCCTTTCGGCCGCAACGGCGACACGGCGTACATCGCCGGGGTGGAGCCCTTTACCCCGCGTCGTCCCGAGTGGCGCCAGGCGGAGATCTACGGAGGCATCCCGGGTGGTCCCCGCACCCCGCTGCTCCTGGCGCACTTCCCCGCCACGGGCCTGTCGCTGCCGACGGACAAGTACGCGGCCGTCCTCACCGGCCACACCTTCTGCGGCCGCATGGAGGTCCCCGGCACCCCCCGCCTGACCTGGGTGAACACGGAGCTCTACCCCGGCACCCCCGAGCCAGACAAGCGCCGCATCCTCCGCATCCGCGGCGCCACGCTCTTCATCACCTGCGGCGTGGGCTACGGCTTCATCCCCGTGCGCTTCGGCTCGCCGCCGGAGGTGGCGATGGTGACCCTGCGCGGCTTCAGCACCAAGGCCGCCGCCGACAGCGCCCGCGCCGCCGCCGCCCCCGGGGAAGCTAACGTCGACTCGCTTATCCAGGTCTATCAGCGCCGCGACACCACCGGGATCGACACAACCGGCGGCACCGCGCCCTGACCCGGAGCCGCCGCAGACCGGGGGTTCAGCACCGGGGGCTGAAGCACCCGGCTTGGAACCACGGGAAGACCGCTGAAGCGGTCGCGTGCGCCGCGGGATCGGCGAGCAGGGTAGTTTTGTAGAGGACGGAGGCACGGAGAGATGGATCTTCCGTGCCTCCGTTGCGCACCCCGGCTTGCGAAGGCTCCCCGCGTTTGTTGCCGCGGGTTCAACCGCCACCGGAATACCCGCCCCGCTCCACCTCCCGCCGCACCCGGCCCAGAACCGCCTCCGCCCGCCGCATCACCACCTCCAGCTCCTCCTGGCACTCCAGCGCCTCCAGGTGTGCCGCGAGCAGCCGCTGGAGCGCCTCCCGGTATTCGGCCTCCAGCGTCGTCATCTCGTCCTGGTCCAGCGGGCTCTCCCGCATTACGTCACCCCTGCCTCGACTGGAAACCGCGCGAAGAGATCTCCGTGCCCCCTCTCCGCGTCTCCCGCGCCTCCGCGTGAGACCATGTACGGTGTCCGTCTCCTCACCGGACCCGCGAATGCGCCTACTGCGTGCTCGCCGGGTCCCTGCGCGCGGGCTGCTGGCACGCCGGCCAGGTGCGCGGCTGCCCCTGCTGGTCGGGCGGAAGACGGGTCAGGCGCGCGCGCGGCAGTTTCTCCGGCTCCTCCGAGGCCAGGTACACGAGCATCGCCACCATGGTCGCGTTCCGCCGCACCTCGTCGAAGGCGATCTTGTCGTACGTGTCGCGGTTGGTGTGCCAGGTGTAGGTGCCATAGTCCCACGAGAGCGACCCCAGCCCGAATCCCGGCGCCCCCGCGCAGATGAACGACGCGTTGTCGCTCCCGCCACCGCTGGGGAGCCCAGGCGCGTCGATGCGCACCGAGTCCACCAGCAGCCCCGGCATGCGTGAGAACCAGCGGCGGAAGTACGGCTCCACGCCCGTCAGCCCCTGCATGGACAGCTGCACGATGCGCCCGGTGCCGTTGTCCTGGTTGAAGAGCGCCTGCAGCCCCTCCACGATGCGCGGGTTGTCCGCCACGAAGCCGCGCGACCCGTTCAGCCCCTGCTCCTCGCCGCTCCAGTGGCCGGAGAGAATGGTGCGCTTCGGGTTGGGGTACGCCTGACGCAGGATGCGCATCGCCTCCATCATCACCACCGTACCGGTGGCGTTGTCGGTGGCGCCGGAGCTCGCGTCCCACGAGTCGAAGTGGGCCGAGAGCATCACGTACTCGTTCGGCTTCTGGCGCCCGCGGATCTCCGCCAGGACGTTGGAGGCCGGCACGTCGCCCATGAACTGCGACGCCGCGTCCAGCCGCAGCACGGGCGACTGGTTGTTCTGCGCCATGCGGAAGACCAGCCCGTAGTCCTCGCAGCTCAGGCTCAGGGTGGGGACGCGCTCCGTTCGGGCCTGGAACACCTTGTCCACCCCCCACCCCTGCGACCAGAGGTTGGTCAGGACCCCGACCGCGCCCGCCTCCTCCAGGCGCCGTGGGAGGTCACGCGCCGTGCTGCCGGTGGCCTGAAGGCGCCGCGCCCATGCGTTCATCATCTCGGTGCGCTGCGCCTTCATCCGCTCGAACGTGGCGGGCGGCGCCCATTTCGCCCAGTTCTCGTCCGGGCGGCAGGTGGGCTGCGCGGCGGAGATCAGGACGAACTTCCCTCGCACCCGCGCGAGCGCCGCCTGGAACGCGGCCGAGTCCGCGGCTTGGGGGAGCATCACCACGCCGGCCGTGACCGGGCCGTTGGTGCCGGGGCTCCACGCCAGCATCGTCCCTTCCAGCGACCGCATGCGTGGCTGCATCAGGTCGATGTGCGTGTGCCCGCGCCGCCAGCCGCGCCAGGTGCCGTACTGCTCCTCGCGCGCGGTGATCCCCCAGTCGCGGTAGGTGGAGACCGCCCACTGCCGCGCGTTCGCCGTTTCGGGCGACCCGGTGAGCCGCGGACCAATCGAGTCGGTGAGCACCTGCGCCAGCCGCTCCACCTGAGAGTTCGACATCCCCTCGCGCCAGATACGCTGGAGCACGGGGTCGGTGGAGGTCCACTCCTGCCCCGCTACCGGCGAGCCCGCCAGCAGCGCACCCATCACGAACGCAACGGCTCCCTTCATCGGCCCCCGAATTTGTTGGTAGTCGCGCCGCGGCGGGCGCTGTCAGGAGCGGGAAAGTGCTAACACTTGGGGTGCGACGCGTTCGCAGTGCGGCCCTAAGCGCTTATCACGGCGTTGAGAATCGCCGGAGCGCAACCAGAGGGAGCCGTCCCCCGCACCCAACCTCCTGACGGAGCACCGCCCGATCCGTGCCCCGCGGCCGATTCGGACGCGGAGTGAAGGAAGCGATCCATGCCGCCGGCTGCCCACTGGCCGTGTCCCCCTGCCAAGTCCGAACGGAGCGCGGCGCGGGGGCCGGTTCGGTACCGGTGGCGGACGGTCGTCTCCTTCATCTCCGCGCCTCGCGCCGGCGCGGACGCAGACGCGGCGTAGCGCTCCGTTCAGGAAGTAGGCGCGGGTTTTCAACACGCTTTTCGTACTTGGCACTTGGCGCTTGGCGAAGTACCGGCCGCGCGGCCGTGCGGAGGCCGAGCCTACTTCCGCTTGGGATCGAGCTCCACCAGTCGCGCGGTCACCTGCCCGTCCACCAGATCCGCCAGCGCGACAGTGACGGGATCGCGAAACCGCACCGGCCCCGCGCTCCCGGGGTTCACCGCGAGCGTGCCCATCACCTGCCGGATCAGCGGCTTGTGCGAGTGCCCGAAGACCACCAGCCCCGCGCCGCTGTACGCCGCCGCGGCCTTCTCCGGCGTCGGCGAGCCGAGCTGCATCCCGTGCAGCACCACCACCGCCACGCCGCCCAGCTCCACGTGCACCACCTCGGGCACGCGCTTGCGCAGATCGAAGCTGTCGGTGTTCCCCCACACGGCGGTCAGCGGCGCGATCGCCTCCAGCTCCGCCAGGATGTCGGCCGAGCCCACGTCGCCCGCGTGCAGGATGTGCTCGACCCCGGTGAACACGTCGAACACCTCGCTCCGCAACAGCCCGTGCGTGTCGGAGATGATCCCGATCTTCATGGTGGTACCCGGCAGCCGTTGATGGACACACACCGGGGCACGGGCTTTCCGCCTATGCCCTCCGTGCCCGGTTCCCCGTTCCCCGTTCCCCGCCGTCCTCCCCGCTCCGCCACCGACGCCCCAGCGCGTGCTCCACTCCCAGATGGTCCAGCACCCGCGCCACCACGAAGTCCACCAGGTCCGCGATCGTCTTCGGCCGGTTGTAGAAGCCCGGCGCCGCGGGGAGGATGGTGGCCCCCGCGCGCGTCAACCGCGTCATGTTCTCCAGGTGGATGAGCGAGAACGGCGTCTCGCGGGGCACCAGGATGAGCGTCCTCCGCTCCTTCAGCGCCACGTCCGCCGCGCGCTCCACCAGGTTCCGCGACGTCCCCGCGGCGATGGAGGCGAGCGTCC
>JAUJMI010000040.1:0-7877 GCA_030446945.1 Longimicrobium sp.
CGTACGTGCTGGAGCAGACGGTCCGTTTCGACTGGGGCGAAGAGGCGCTGCTGGGCGCGCTGGAGAGAATGCCGGGATGATGCGCACCGACGTGGTCGTGGTGGGGAGCGGGATCGCGGGGCTGTTCTTCGCCCTCAAGGTGGCGAAGTACGGCACCGTCACGCTCGTCACCAAGAAGAGCCGCCCGGAGTCCAGCACCAACTGGGCGCAGGGCGGTGTGGCCGCGGTCTTCGGCGCGGACGACTCGGTGGAGCTTCACGTCGAGGACACCCTCGTCGCCGGCGCGGGGCTCTGCCACCCCGACGCCGTCAGCGTGCTGGTGCGCGAGGGTCCGCTGCGGGTGCGCGAACTGATCGAGCTGGGCGTGCGCTTCACGCAGGAGGGCGAGGACCTCTCGCTGGGGCGCGAGGGCGGGCACTCGCGGCGGCGCATCGTGCGCGCGGCGGACCTCACCGGTCGCGAGATCGAGCGCGGGCTCCTCCACGCGGTCGCCGAGAACCCCAACATCACCATTCTGGAGAACCACGCCGCCGTCGACCTGCTGACCGCCACCGACCCCGGGACGCTGGGCGAGCGCTGCTGCGGCGTCCTCGTGCTCGACACCGAGGCGGGCGAGCTGAAGCCCTTCCTGGCGCGCGCCGTGATGCTGGCCACCGGCGGCTGCGGCCAGGTCTACCGCCACACCACCAACCCCTCGATCGCCACGGGCGACGGGGTGGCGATGGCGTACAGGGCGGGGGCCAAGGCGGCGAACATGGAGTTCGTCCAGTTCCACCCCACCGCGCTCTATCCCGCCCGCGACAAGACCTTTCTGATCTCGGAGGCGGTGCGCGGCGAGGGCGCGGTGCTGCGGCGCACCGACGGGACAGCGTTCATGGACGGCTACCATCCGCTCGCCTCGCTGGCGCCGCGCGACGTGGTGGCGCGCGCCATCGACACCGAAATGAAGCGGAGCGGCGACCCCTTCGTGAACCTCGACTGCTCGGCCATCGCGCCGCACGAGATCCGCGAGCGCTTCCCCAACATCCTGCGTGAAACGGCGGAGCGGGGGATCGACATGATGCGCGAGCCCATCCCCGTGGTGCCCGCGGCGCACTACCTTTGCGGCGGGGTGCTGACCGACACCCACGGGCGCAGCTCCGTCCCCGGGCTGTACGCGGCGGGGGAGACGGCGTGTACGGGGGTGCACGGCGCCAACCGGCTGGCCTCCAACTCGCTGCTGGAGGCGCTCGTCTTCGCCCACCGCGCCGCCGAGCGCATCGGGCCGCAGCTCGCGGTGACGCGGATGCTGGTGCCCGCGGCGCTTCCGCCGCACCCCGGGGGCGAGGAGACGTCGGCGGAGGGGCTGCAGGCCGAGCGTGAGCGGATCCGCAGCATCATGTGGGACCTGGTGGGGATCGTGCGCTCCGCCGCGCGCCTGTCCGAGGCCGAGGCCCGTCTGCGCCCCATTTACGCGATGGTCAACGGGTTGTGGGCGGCGGCGCGTCCCACGGCGGAGCTGGTGGAGGTGCGCAACGTCATCCAGACGGCGCTCCTGATCGTGCGGTGCGCGGCGCAGCGCCACGAGAGCCGCGGGCTGCACTTCGACGAGGACCGCCCCTTCCGCGACAACGAGCACTCGCTGCGCGACACCATCATCGTGCGATGAAGGTCACCGTCGCCGCGGTGGGGAAGGTGCGCGGGATGCTCGCGGATGCCCTCGCCGAGTACGAGACGCGCACCCGCCGCTACTTCGCCTTCGACGCCGCCGAGGTGAAGGAGGAGCCGTACCGCCGCTCGGGCGACGCCGGGCGAGTGCGCGAGGAAGAAGGAAAGCGCCTCCTGGCCCGCGTCCCGCAAGGCGCGCAGGTGGTGGCGCTGCACGAGACGGGGAAGCAGTGGACGTCGGTGCAGCTCGCGGAGTACCTGTCCGGGCTCGCGCTGCAGGGGGGCCCCGGCGCCGCCTTCCTGATCGGCGGGGCGTACGGGCTGTCCGACGAGGTACTGGAGCGCGCGGCGGTGCGGCTTTCGCTTTCGGCGATGACGCTTACGCACGAGCTGGCGCGGCTGGTGCTCACGGAGCAGCTGTACCGCGCCGGGACCATCCAGCGCGGCGAGCCGTACCACAAGGGGCGCGAAGCTGATGCGGGGCGGGGAAGTGGGCACGCGTGATCCTTTTTCGGAGAGGCCGTTGAGCCTGCGCATCGAAGCCGCGCTGATCTGTGGGTCGCGGCTGGTGGACGACTACCTGGCGGGAGCGCCCGCGATCTCCGCTTTCTACGCGGGGCACCCGCTGGACGGGGGCGCGTACCGCGACAAGCTGGCGGAGGTGCAGCGCCGATTCGACCGCCCGGCGCGCGAGCGTGCCGCGGCCGCGCTGCGCCCCACGTCGGCGGGCGCGGCGGAGCGTCTGCGGCGCTTCGTGGAAGAGGGCGGGGCGATGGTCACCACGGGCCAGCAGACCGGCCTCTTCACCGGACCGCTCTACACGATCCACAAGATCCTCTCCGCCATCCGCGTGGCCGAAGCGCTGGAGGCGGAGCTCGGCGTGCTCGTCCTCCCCGTCTTCTGGGCGGCCTCGGAGGACCACGATTTCACCGAGGTCAACCACGCCTGGGCCGTCGATGGAGCCGGCGAGCTCCACCGCTTCGGCGTGCATGCGACCGAACGGCGCGCCGTCCCCATGAGCGAAATGAGGCTCGGACCGGACGTAGAATCGGCGTTCGATGGCTTCGCGCAAGCGATTGGCGCGGATGGCGATGCATCTGGCATCCTCACACGCGTTCGAGCCGCTTACCAGCCCGGCCGCACGGTCGCGGAAGCGTTCCGCGACACGATGGCGGAGCTCTTCTCCGGCTTCGATCTCCTCGTCACCGACGCCGCCGATCCGGCGCTGAAGGAGGCCTCCGCGGAGGTCCTCCTGGCCGAAGCGGCGAACGCGGCGGAGCACGAGCGGCTCGTCGCGGAGCAGACCGCCGCATTGGAGGCGAGCGGATATCCGTCACAGGTCGTGGTGGCGGAGGGCGCGACGAACCTCTTCATCCAAGGCGTGGCGGGCGCGCGCGGCCCAGGCGGGCGCGCGCGGCTCCAGCGAGACGGCGGCGGCTTCATCGCCCCCGAGGTCCGTCGCCGGTTTACCCGGTCCGAGCTGGAATCGCTGCTGCGCGAGCAGCCCGGCGCCCTCAGCCCCAACGTCTTGCTGCGCCCGGTCGTGGAGTCCGCCGTCTTCCCGACGCTTGCGTACGTCGCCGGCCCGGCGGAGACGGCGTACTTCGCGCAGATCGGACCGCTCTTCGATGCGCTCGGAATCCGCATGCCGCTCGTCTTCCCGCGCTTCGCCGCACTGATCGCCCCCGCGGAGGCGGAAGAGGCGCGCGCCGCCCTGGACATCACAGAAGACGAGCTGCGCCTTCCCGAGCACGAGCTGGTCGAGCGCGCAGCCCGCCGCCGCATCCCACCCGAGGTCGCGGAGCAGCTGCTGGCGCTCCGCCGGGCGATCGTGGGCGGGTTCGGGGGCGTGATCGACGCGGCGCGTCCCATCGATCGCAACCTGGACCTCGCCCTCGGCGCGCGGCGCAATCGGGCGATCGTGGAGGTGGCGAGGGCCGAACGGAAAATCATCCGTCACGTGAAGCGCAACGACGCGGAGCTGCGGCGCGGGACGAGCCTGGCACGCAACCACCTGTGGCCCAACGGACAGCCGCAGGAGCGCGTGCTCACCGTTTTCCAGTACCTCCTCCGCCAGCCGTCGCTCCTGCACGATCTGGCAGCGGCCATGCATGTGCAGCTCCGCCCGGCGGCCGTGCCCGCATGAGCGATCCCCAACCTGGTGCGCGCATGAACGACAGCGACGAGACGATTCCTTTCCCCGCGCGCGACCGCGGCGAGGCCCAGTTCAACCCCGAGCCGGACGATCCCGGCGCCGTAGAGCCCGACGCCGTACCGAAGTCGCCGCGCGCCGCACCTTCCGGTGACCGCGCGTCGGCGATGATCGGGGCGGGAATCCTCCTGAGCCGCATCGCGGGGCTGGTGCGCGAGGCGGTGAGCGCGCAGTTCCTGGGCACCTCGCTGTACGCCGACGCGTTCCGGGCCGGGATACGCATGCCCAACGTCCTCCAGAACCTGCTGGGAGAGGGGACGCTGAGCGCATCGTTCATCCCGGTGTACGCGGAGCTGGTGCACCAGGGGCGCAAGGAAGAGGCGGGGCGTGTCGCCGGCGCCATCTTCGCGCTCCTTTTCGCGATCGCGGGGGCGCTCGCGCTGTTCGGCGTGCTGCTGGCGCCGGTGCTCACCAGCATCTTCCTCCCCGGCTTCGAAGGGGAGCGGCGTGACCTGACCATCGCCATCGCCCGCATCATCTTCCCGATGACGGGCGTGCTGGTGCTCTCCGCGTGGTCGCTGGGGATCCTGAACAGCCACCGCAACTTCTTCATCCCGTACGTCGCGCCGGTGCTGTGGAACTCGTCGATCATCGGCGCGCTCTTCATTTTCGGCGGGCGCGTGCCGCCGGACGAGCTGGTGATCGCGGCGGCGTGGGGCGCGCTGCTGGGCGGCGGCCTCCAGCTGGCAATCCAGCTCCCCTCGGTGCTGCGGCTGGAGCGCTCGCTCAAGATCCGCTGGGACATGAAGCTGGAGGGGGTGCGGACCGCCGTGCGCAACGCCGGCCCGGCGATCATGGGGCGCGGCGTGGTGCAGGTGAGCAGCTACGCGGACATCGTGCTGGCGAGCTTCCTGGCCGCGGGCGCCGTCTCCACCTACACCTACGCTCTGACGCTGTACATCCTCCCGGTGAGCCTCTTCGGGATGTCCGTGGCCGCCGCGGAGCTCCCGGAGCTCTCCCGCCAGCGCACGGCCGCCATCGAGGTGCTGCGCGAGCGGGCGCGCGGCGGGCTCCAGCGGATCGCGTTCTACGTGGTCCCGACGTTCGTCGCGTATATCGCGCTGGGCGACGTGGTGGTCGCCACGCTCTACCAGCGCGGGGCGTTCACTCGCAACGACACGCTGGCCGTGTGGATCACCCTCGCCGGCCTCACCCTCGGCCTCGTGGCGACGACGACTTCGCGCCTCCTCTCCTCCACCTTCTTCGCCCTGCGCGACACCAAGACGCCGGCGCGCATGGCGACCATCCGCGTGTCGCTCGCCATCGTCCTCTCGCTGGTGCTGATGCTGACCTTCGAGCGCATCACCGTGGGCGGGGTGCAGCTTCCGGGCGGGTGGCTTTCGTGGATGACGATCGGCGGGAAACCCATGGGGACGGTGGGGCTGGCGCTCGGCTCCGGGATCTCGGCATGGGTGGAGTGGGCGCTGCTGAAGCGCGCTCTCCGCAAGCGCATCGGCGCGGTCGGCGCCGGAGCGGGGCCGCTGGCACGGATGTTCGGCGCGGCGCTGGTGGGGTGCGCGGCGGCGTTCGGCGTGCGCATGCTGGTCGGGGACTGGCACCCGGTGGCGTTGGGGGTGGTGGTCGGCGGCACGTTCGGGGCGGTGTACTTCGCCATCACGGCGATGCTGGGGCTGGAGCAGTCCGGTGCGCTGTTCAAGCGGGTGGGGCGGATGATGGGGCGGTAGGCCCTCCCCCAGCGTCGCTCCGCGACGCATCCCCCTCTCCCAAAAAACTGCCTGGGAGGGGGGCGGGCGTGGATTGGTGCGCGCGGGCCGGGGGGTCGCGGAAGAAGGCACGGGCAGCCACGCGGGGCGACCCGGACAGATGTGAACTGTGGGCGGGGGTCGAGGCAGGGAGAGGGCGGGCGCGATGAATCGCGCCCCTACGAGGCATCCGCGCCCGGCCCCTCCCCCGCAAGCGGGGGAGGGGCCGGGCGAGCGGGCCGGGGGCCTTCTCGGGCCCGCGTGTCACCCGCGGAACAAGTACGGCGGCGTATCCTCGGATGTCGTCGCAGCGCTGACGTACGGTTCCCGCTCGTCGGCGGACGAGGCGCTGGGGAAGCCGCCGCCGACAGGGGCAGCGGATTGGCGGGAGGGCGTCGTCCAGCCGGCGCGCGGGGCGGGGTGCTGGGCCGGGCCCTCGATCAGCCAGTCGGCGACGGCGCCGGTGGTGAAGGCGTAGACCGCCTTGTGCAGGAGATCGATCACCTGCTCGTCGGCGGGCCAGGTCCAGGGCGGGGCGCCGACGCCGGTGGCGTTCTCCAGCGTTTGGTCATTGAGGAGGCGGAGGTTCATGTGCATGAACGATCCCACCGGCCCGCGGAAGCCCCGCTCCGCCATGATCCCGCGCACCGCGCCCAGGAGGATGCCCTGGCCCCAGTGCATCGTCCAGTTCAGCCCCAGCCGCTCCGAATCCGGCCGCTCCGCGAGCCCCAGGAGCCGCTCCAGCGTGTGTGCCGGGACGTACGAGTTCGGGCGCCGCGTCAGCATCTGCTCCAGCTTCTCCCCCAGCGTCATCGCCGCCACGCCCGCCGCCCCCGCCACCATCCCGCGCACCATCGCTCCACCCGCCATCGTCGCCTCCCGCGTTGTGGTTGAGAATCGAGCCGTGTACGGGAGCAAGCAGGGGGCCGCGCGGGTTCCAGCGAGTAAATCACCTCAATCCGCGCGGAGTCTGCCCACCAGCGCAGACCCAAGTCCCCTCTCCCAGGGCTGTTTCTGGGAGAGGATGGCAGCTGTAAGCTGCCGAGCGAGCGCCGTGGCGGCGCCACCGGAACGCCCATTGCCGGCGGGGTATTATCCGGCCGAAGCAACCCCGAAGCCCCGAGCGCCGCGTCCGATGTCCACCAGCTCCACCGTCGAAGACAAGCTCCGCACCCTCCCGGCCCGCCCCGGCGTGTACCTGATGAAGGACGCGGCGGGGGAGATCGTCTACGTGGGCAAGGCGAAGTCGCTGCGCTCCAGGGTGAGATCGTACTTCCAGGCGAGCACCACGCACTCCATCAAGACGCGCGAGCTGGTAAGGCGCGTGGAGGACCTGGAGACGATCGTTGTCGATTCGGAGCCGGAGGCGCTGATCCTGGAGAACAACCTGATCAAGGAGCACCGCCCCCGCTTCAACATCAGCCTGCGTGACGACAAGACCTACCCGTACATCAAGGTCACCGCGGAGCGATTCCCGCGCGTGTACGTCACCCGGCGGCTGGACAAGGACGGGTCGCGCTACTTCGGGCCGTACACGGACGTGCGGCGGATGCGGCAGTCGCTGGAGCTGGTGAAGAAGCTGTACACCGTGCGCTCGTGCCGGCACGACCTGCCCAGCTCCAAGGTGGACCGGCCCTGCCTGGACCACGCGATGGGGCTGTGCATGGCGCCGTGCGTGGGTCTCCAGTCGCAGGAGGAGTACGGGGCCATGATCGCCGAGATCGTGGACGTCCTCGGCGGGCACACGCGCAGAGCGGCGGCGCGCATCCGCGAGGAGATGGCCGCGGCGGCGGCGGAGATGAACTTCGAGAGGGCGGGGGAGCTGCGCGACGCGCTGCAGCGCATGGAGTCGATGGAGCAGCGCCAGCGCGTGCTGGACATGGCGGGCGCCGACCGCGACGTCGTCGGCTTCGCGCGGGACGGGGCGGAGGGGTGCGGGGTCGTTTTGCAGATCAGGGAAGGGAAGCTGCTCGGCCGCGAAGCCCAGTTTCTCGCCAACCTCTCGGACGAGAGCGACGAGGCCGCGCTGGGCGCCTTTGTCACGGCGCTCTACGCCGGGCGCGGGCAGCGTGATCCGGAGGGGGTCCCGGGCGAGATCCTCCTTCCGGCGGACATCGAGGACCGGGCGGTGGTGGAGGAGATGCTGCGCCGGCTGTGCGACCGCGTGGTGAAAGTGAGCACCCCCGAGCGCGGCAAAAAGGTGAGCCTGGTGGAGCTCGCGGCCCAGAACGCGCGCCACCTCCTGGAAGAGCGCAAGCTGATCGGCAACCGCGCGGCCGAGCGGGCGCCGGACGCGCTGTACGAGCTCCAGGAGA
>JAUJMI010000040.1:7977-14419 GCA_030446945.1 Longimicrobium sp.
GACGAGGCGCACCGCTTCGCCATCAGCTACAACCGCAAGCTGCGGAGCAAGCGCACCATCCGCTCGGAGCTGTCGGAGATCCCGGGCGTGGGGGCATCGAGGCAGAAGGCGCTGCTGGCGCGCTTCGGCTCCATGCGGGCGGTGGCGGGGGCGTCGGAGGCGGAGATCGCGGCGCTCCCCGGGTTCGGGCCCGCCCTCGCCAGGAAGGTGCTGGAGCACGTGCGCGGGCCGGCGGCGTAGGGCGCGCTTCGTGCGTTGCCCGCGGCCGCACGACGGCGAGCGAACACCGAACCGGACCGGAGGGGGAATGAAGATAGCCGTGCTGATGGGGGGAACGAGCGCCGAGCGCGAGGTGTCGCTGGCCTCCGGGCTGGCCGTGGTGAAGGCGCTGCGCGAGAGGGGCCACGACGTGCGCGCCGTCGACACGGCCCGGGGCTACATCCCCCAGGACCAGGAGGGCGGCCTCCTCCCCGAAGGCGTCCACTCCGCGCCGCCGAGCGACCTGGGCGCCACGCTGGAGCTGATGGCGCTGGCGAACGTCCCCGAGCTGCGCGACTCCGAGGTCGCCTTTCTGGCGCTCCACGGCGGCACGGGCGAGGACGGCACCATCCAGGCGCTCCTGGAGACGGCCGGCGTCCGGTACACGGGCTCGGGGCCGCTGGGCTCCGGGATCGCGATGGACAAGGACATCAGCAAGCGCCTCCTGCGCGACTCGCAGGTGCCGACGCTGCCCTGGCGCGTGGCGCGCGCGCCGGACTTCACGTACGACGCCGACACCATCGACGACCTGATCGGCTTCCCGCTCATCGTGAAGCCGTCGAAGCAGGGCTCCAGCGTGGGCCTCTTCGTCGTGGACGATGCGGACGCGCTGGCCAACGCCGTGCGCGAGGCGTCGCAGTTCGACACGGAGGTGATGATCGAGCGCTACGCCAAAGGGCGCGAGCTGACGGTGAGCGTCGTCGGTGACCAGGCGCTGCCCCCGGTGGAGATCCGCCCCAAGAAGGGGATCTACGACTACCACTCCAAGTACACGCCCGGGATGACGGAGTACCTGTGCCCGGCGCCGCTGGACGAGGAGGTCACCTCCCAGATGCAGGCGTACGCGCTGCGCGCCTTCCGCGTGCTGAAGCTGCGCGGCTACGGGCGGATCGACTTCATCCTGGCCAAGGAACAGCTCTGGTGCCTGGAGGCCAACACGCTTCCCGGCATGACGGCGACCAGCCTCTTCCCCAAGGCCGCCGCCGCGGCGGGGATGGACTTCCCCGAGCTGTGCGAGCGGATCGTAAAGGCCGCAGCAGGGTAACTCGATAGAGGGGTGCCGCGCCCGGCACCCGAGCGATCCGGCCCCGCCTCGCGGCACTCCGCCGCGGGGCGGCCGTTCCAACCGCGGCGCCGCTCCATGGCTTACCGTTCTTCGTACGACACGCCCTTTCGGAGCTCCGTCACCCCCTGGGTGGCGAAGCTCCTGATCGCGAACACCGCGATCTTCATCGTCGTGCTCCTGCTGAACCAGACGAGCGCGAAGGGGATCGTGGACGAGTACCTCGTGCTCGACCGCGACCACCTGCTGACGCGGCCGTGGACGCCGGTCACCTACGCGTTCACGCACGCGGCGGTCTTCCACTACCTGTTCAACATGGTGGGTCTCTTCTTCCTGGGCCCGCCGCTGGAGGACCGCTGGGGCGGCCGCGCCTTCCTGCGCTTCTACCTGGTGGCGGCGCTGGGCGGGGCAGTCTTCACGCTCTTCATCCCGGGCGGAGTGCTCGGGGCGTCGGCTGCGGTGAATGGGCTGCTGCTGGCGTGGGCGCTGATCTGGCCAGATGCGCAGATCTACCTGTTCGGCGTGATCCCGGTAAAGGTGAAGTGGCTCGCGCTCGGTCTGGTGGTGTTGAGCCTCATCAACTCCGCCGGCTCCGGCGCCGGCGACGGGGTGGCGCACCTGGCACACCTGGGGGGCTTCGTGGCGGCGTTCCTGTACCTGAAGAGCCCCTGGGCGCCCAGCGAGTGGGGCGAGGTGCCGGCGCGCCCCAGCGCGCGCAAGAAGAAGGAGAACGCCCTGGCCGCGTGGGTGGGGAAGAAGCGCTCGGGCCCGCAGCCGGTCGCCTCCACCCCCATCACCCCGCACCCCAGCGCCCCCGCGCACCGCGCCGAGCGCGAGCTGCTGGACGACGTGGACCGCATCCTCGACAAGATCTCCGCCCAGGGCCTCGGCTCTCTCACCGACGACGAGCGCAAGCGGCTGGACGAGGTGAGCAGGCGCTACCGGACGAACTGACCGTCTCCCCCAGCGCCGCTCCGTGGCGCATCCCCCTCCCCCAAAAACTGCCTGGGGGAGGGGGTTTGCGTGGATCGGTGCGTACCGGGCCGGGCCGGCGCGCGGGAAGGCACGGCAGCCACGTTGGGCGGCCCCTACGGGTTTCCTTGCGGAGGGTGGCGGTCGAGGTGGAGGCGAGGGCAGACATGCCGACGCAGGTCTGTCGGTTCCGTGTGATGGGCGGTGGTCGAGCGGGAGGATGGGAGGGCGCGATGAATCGAGCCCCTACGAGGCAGCCGTTCCACGCCCCCTCTCCCGATTAACGGGCGGCGCAGCCGAGCGGGGGTGAAGGTACTTGACCGCACAGGCGCCCCTCTAAGCCACGATCCTCGCGCGCGGCGGCACACGTGCACCTCCACGCCACCCGCGTCACTTACAGCGCAGTTCTGAAGGCCGTTCTCCGCAGAAGGGGGTTCACGCGCGCGCGAGGCTGGCCCGGCCCTGAAAAGCCGCGCATCCAACCTCACCGCTCACACGTGCATAGTTCGTATAATACACATTATGTAAACTTGAGTCGTGGAGAACTGTGGAGAAAGCGATCGAGTTCTCCACCGGGTCGGATCAGCCCTGCGATCCCCTGCTCTGGTATGGGGTTGGACCACGACGCGGCCAAAGGGCTCGGCCGGCGAGAGTCAGCCGAGGGTGGCGAGGACGCGGCGTGCTTCAGCGGCGAGGTCGGCGTCGGAGCCGGTGCTGATGGAGGTGAGGACGTCGCGCGCGGCCGGGACGCCGGTCAGCCCGATCGCCTCGATGGCGCCCAGCTTGAGCGCCCTGGCCTTGCGCCCGCCGAAGAGCTGGCGCCGGTTCACGATGGCCAGCAGCGGCGGCAGCGCGTCCGCCGAGCGCGTGCGGCCGAGCCCGGCGACGGCGGCGAGCTGCAGGTCGTCGTCCGAGCTGTCGTTGAGGAAGCGCGTGAGGAACGGGATCGAAGCCGGGTCCTGCATCGACGACAGGCCGTGGAGCGCGGCACGGCGCACCCCACGGTCCGCGTCGGCCAGGAGGTCCACCAGGATGCGCAGCCCGCCGCGGCCGCCCAGCGTCGCGGCGGTGCGCGCGGCATCGGTGCGGATTCCGGCGTCGGCGTGCCCGGCGGCTTCGGCCGTCCAGCGCACCGCCTGCTCCGGGGCCACTTCCGGGATGGTGACCAGCTCCAGGATGGTGCGCGCGCGGACGGGCGAATCGGCCAGGGCGCGGGTGACGGTCGGGCGCCCTGCCCCCTCGCCTCGGATCAGGCGGCGAAAGATGGCCCTGCGCACCTCCGCGTCCTGAGTGCGGAAGAGGTGGTTCTCCAGGAGCGAGATCGCTTCGCCACCCAGGAAAAAGAGGACGTGGAGGACGCGCTCGCGCTCGTTCCCCACGAACTGGAGCAGGTCGACGACGTGCGGGAGGTTCTCCGGGGTGCCGACGGTGCGCAGCGCCTGCGCGGCCGACTCGCGGTAGAGCCGCGTGCGGTCGCTCCGCTCGGCCTCGGTGGCGAGCGCCTCGAGGAGGGCGACGGCCTGGAAGTGGTCGCCGGCTTGCAGGTGGCGCAGCGCGCTCCGGGCGCAGCTCGCGGCCAGGTCGTCGAAGCGCGCCATGTTCTCGGCGGTCTGCAGGAGCCGCGGGAGCGCGTCCGAGTCTTCGTCCGCGCGGTCGATGCTCGCGCGGAAGATGTGGTACATGTCGTTCTCGCCCGGCTCTTCCGAGCGGGGCGGCTCGGGCAGGCCGGGCTGCGGCTTCCCCGCCGCGGGGGCCGGCGCCGGGAGCGCGTCGTCTTCGATGAACTCGAAGGAGGACAGCTCCGGGCTGTCGTCCAGGTCCAGCGTGAAGCCGGAGTTCCAGTTGGGCGCGGACGCATCGGTGGGTGTCGGCGGCGCGTCATCGACGGCGGGCAGCTCAGGGACTTCTGGAGCGGCGGCTGGTGCTTCCGCGGCAGCTGGCTCGGGGGATCGAGCCGGCGCGGAGGACGCGGCGGGGGCCTCGGAAGCGGGTGCGGGCTTGTAGACCTGGCCCGTCGAGGTGCTCATGTAGATGCCGCGCGGGGCGGCGGCGCGGATGCTGCCCACGATCCCTTCGGCGCCCAGCTCGGCCGGCGCGCGCGCGGCGGTCTCGAACAGCGTGGCCAAGTCCTCCTCGCGCGCCTCGGGCGTGAAGCCGACGAGGCTCACGCGGTGCACGATGAGCTGCCCCGCGCCGCGCAGGAACGCCGGCTCCACGCCGCCGACCCGCTCCCCCTTGGCCAGGAATCCCGTGAACTGCACCTCCAGCACCAGCGAGCGCCGCGACGTCCAGAGCTCCCGCAGCGCCTCGTGGGCCCGCGCGGCGGCCTCGGCGGGCGGGGCCTCGTGGAGGACGGCGGCGCAGAGGGTGCGCAGGAAGCGGACGGCGGGAAGCTCGCTCATGCGGCGGGGGGCGGGATAGCGGGGGAACCGGGGCGGGCGGAGCGGAGGCGGCCGAAGGCGGAGAGGAAGCGCAGCCGCCAGACGCGCCAGATCGCCTCGCGCACGATGGACTTCGACATCTTGCTCTCCCCCAGGTCGCGGTCCACGAACATGATGGGGATCTCGCCGATGCGGAAGCCGAGCTTCCAGGCGCGGAAGCTCATCTCGATCTGGAAGGAGTAGCCGTTGCTCTCCACGCGTGCGAGGTCGAGCGTGGCCAGCACCTCGCGGCGGAAGCACTTGAAGCCGCCCGTGGCGTCGGCCACCGGGAGGCCGGTGACCCAGCGCGCGTAGACGTTGGCGTAGTAGCTGAGGAGGAGGCGCGCGATCGGCCAGTTCACCACCGTCACCCGCCCTTCCAGGTAGCGCGAGCCAAGGACCAGGTCGTAGTCCTCGATGGCGTTCAAGAAGTGCGGGAGGTGCGCGGGGTCGTGGCTGAAGTCCGCGTCCATCTGCACGAACACTTCGTAGCCGCGCTCCAGACCCCAGGCGAAGCCGGCCAGGTACGCCGTCCCCAGTCCGAGCTTGCCGGCCCGGTGGATGACGTGCACGCGCCGCTCGGCCGCGGCGATCTCGTCCGCCATGGCACCCGTGCCGTCCGGCGATCCGTCGTCCACCACCAGGATCTCCAGCCGCGCGTCGCGCGACAGGATCGAGGGGACCAGCCGCGGGAGGTTCTCTCTCTCGTTGTACGTGGGGACTATGACGAGCGCGCGCTGCAACAAGGGCGGAGCGGAGTTGTGCTTGAAACGGCTGGTGGGAGGCGGTACCTTGGCACAGATGTACAACATACGCGCGCCGGAGACCCCCCACAAGTGAAGGTCCTGTACCTGGTGACGGCCTACGCCCGCCACCCCACGGACGTCATCACCCCCTGGCTGACCGAGACGATCCGGAGGCTGGCGGCGCGCGGCGTGGAGGTGGAGGTCCTCGCGCCCTCGTACCGCGGGCTGGCGTCGCAGACGGTGGACGGGGTGCGCGTGCACCGCTTCCGCTACGCGCCGCGCGCCTGGGAAACGCTGACCCACGACCAGACGGCGCCGGACCGGATCCGCGAGCGTCCCTGGTTCCTGGCGCTGGTGCCCGCGTACGTGGCGGCGGGCTCGCGGGCGGCGGCGCGGATGGCACGCTCGGGCGAGTTCGACGTGGTGCACGCCTTCTGGCCGCTTCCGCAGGGGGTGCTTGGGCTTGCCGCGAAGCGCGCAGGCGGCATCCCCCTCGTCTCCACCTTTTTCGGGGTGGAGCTGACGTGGATGGACCGTCAGTTCCCCTTCCTGGCGCCGATGCTGCGGCGGATCGTGCGCGGCTCCGATGCGGTCACCGCGATCTCCACCTACACCGCCGAGCGGCTCCAGCGGGTCGCGCCGGGGGTGCGCACAGAGGTGATCCCCTTCGGCGCGGCGGTGGACGCGGCTCCTTCCCTGCCCCCTCCGCGGGCCGCGGGTGCACGTCCGGAGCTGCTCTTCATGGGGCGCCTGGTGGAGCGGAAGGGCGTGCACCTCCTCCTGGAAGCCCTCGCGCTCCTCCCCCCGGAGAGCCGCCCTCTCCTCCACGTCGTCGGTGACGGGCCGGAGCGTGCGCGGCTGCAGGCGCTCGCCGGCGAGCTGCGGCTGGAGGAGCACGTCGTCTTTCACGGCTTCGTCTCGGCCGAGGAGAAGGCGGAGCGGCTGACCGGGTGCGACGCCTTCGTCCTCCCCGCCGTGATCGA
>JAUJMI010000041.1:0-2026 GCA_030446945.1 Longimicrobium sp.
ATTCTCGAGCTGGTGAAGCACCAGAATGAGTACTGAAATCCGCGTGAACGGCGTAGCGGTCGAGGTCGTCCGGAAGCCGATCAAGAACCTGCACCTGGGCGTGTACCCCCCGAACGGCCGGGTGCGCGTGGCGGCGCCGCTCGCCGTAAGCGACGAAGCCGTGCGTCTTGCCGTGATCGGGAAGCTCGGCTGGATCAGGCGCCAGCAAAACCGCTTCGGTGCGCAGCCGCGGCAGTCGCGCCGAGCCATGGTGAACGGTGAAAGCCACTACTTCATGGGGCGGCGGTATCGACTACGCATCATGGAGCATGAGGGACCCACGAAGGTAGTTCTGCGCAACAACTCGTACATCGAGCTGCACGTGGCGCCTCAGGCCACCCCCCTCGAACGCGAGGCAATCCTCCACCGCTGGTACCGCAGACAGCTTCGTCTACTCGTCCCACCGATGCTGGAGAAGTGGCAGCCGCTACTGGGTGTGCGTGTCGCGGAGTGGCGCATCAAGAAAATGAAAACGCAGTGGGGCGCCTGTACGGTGGAGGCCAGCCGTATCTGGCTGAACTTGGAGCTTGCGAAGAAACCGATTCAGTGCGTTGAGTACATCGTGGTCCACGAGCTTACCCATCTGCTTGAACGCCACCACAACGAGCGGTTCCATACATTGCTGGAGCGTGCAATACCTCAGTGGCGGCATTATCGAGATATGCTGAACAGGGCTCCACTAGCGCACGAAGACTGGGGGTATTGAAAGCGACCCCTGACGAGTCGGTCGGCGGCGACCGGGAAGACGTGCAGATCGGGAAGTCGCAGCCGAGAATCGCCTCCTCGAGCACCCCGAATCACTTGTCCGGGCGCTCCGGCGAGCGAGCACTCTCCGGCAGGGCAGCGGGAATGGTGTGCAATGTCGGCCCAGGCGGATTTCGGATCACCCGACCCGTTCCTCCCGCCGCGCAGGCGGGCCGAGCGTGCTCCAGGCAAACCACGCGACCGTGAGGAGCCAGAGGCCGTAAAGGACGACGCGCACCGGCTCCGGCCGGATGGCCTCCACCAGCGCGGGATCGGACGCCGTGCGGGTGAGCACCACGCGCGCGAGCTGCTCCGCGGTGAACCACCCCCAGAGGACCGCCGCCCACACCATCCCCCACCGCTTCCACGCTGGCGGACGCAGGGGCGCGGGTAGGCGGCGTGCGTTCATGTAGCCCACCACCAGCGCGAAGGCGTACATGCTGGCGATGGTGAAGGGCCCCGCGATGAGCACCAGGAAGTCGGGCTGCAGGCGCTCCACCGTCTCCCCTCCGCCCCAGGAGAGGAGGACGATCCCCATGGAGGCCAGCACGAAGGCGGTGAGGAAGAAGAGGAAGACCCGCTTGAGCGTCCAGAAGCGCGTCCGGCGCCCCCAGCGCTCGTAGAAGACGCTTCCGCAGATGCGGGTCACGGTGTCCACGATCCCCACCTGCGTGGAGAAGAGGACGCACGCACCGCCCAGGAGGAAGATGATGCGGAGCCACTCCCCTCCCGCCCTCTCCAGCACCTCCCCCTGCCGCACCACCATGCCGCTGAGGTCCCCCGCCAGCTCGGCGTTCCCCGTCCCCAGGGTGGCGGTGACCAGGAGGCCGGTGATCACCACGCTGAGCAGGATGAGGAAGACGAAGGTGACCAGCAGCTCCTGCTCCGCCACGCGCATCCACGCCCGGAAGCGGGCGAGCGCGCCCGGGGCCGAGGCGTCGAAGACGTACCCCGTCTCGCTCACCTCCTCGTTGCGCCCCCGGATCCCGGCGATGCGCCCCTGGTAGGCGGCCATCCCGAACCCCTTGTCGCGCAGCCAGAGCGACTGCGCCAGAAGGAGCGTCCCCCCCGAGCCGGCGTAGGCCACGGCGATGAGCAGGGTGGGGAACTGCTTCCCGGTCACCATCGCGGGGGGGACGTTCCCCACCGAGGCGGCGCCCTTGAAGAGGGCGAGCACCTCCCCCGGCACCACCCCCACCACGAAGAGCGCCACCAGGAGGAGCGGGAAGAGGGCCATCACCAG
>JAUJMI010000041.1:2126-9995 GCA_030446945.1 Longimicrobium sp.
TCATGGGGAGGTGTGGATGGGAGAGAGGGCGCTGCCGCCGGTTGCGTCTACAACGACCGAAAAGACCACGCCGCGACGAGGAAGCCGATCGCGACCACCAGCGCGCGCACGTATTCCGCCTTGAGCCTGCGCGCGAGCCGCGCTCCCGCGTACCCGCCCAGGATGGCCGCGACCGCCATGATCGCCGCGTACCGCCACGCCACCACACCGGCCATGGCGAAGATCAGCGCCGAAATCCCGTTCATCGTGGCGGCGAGGATGTTCTTCACCGCGTTCATCTCGTGGATGTCGGGGATGCCCATGAAGGCGAGCGAGCTGAGCATCAGGATGCCGATTCCCGCGCCGAAGTAGCCGCCGTAGACGCCGACCAGCAGCTGGAAGAACATCACCGCCGCCTGGACGCGCCGGCGGGGTCTCGCATGCGGATGCGTGCCGATGTAACGCTGCAGGGGGCGCTGTGCCAGGAGGAGGGCCGAAGCCGTGATCAGCAGCCAGGGAACGGCGGAGGCGAAGCTCCGCTCCGGCAGGCGGATCAGCAGCAGCGAGCCCAGGACCCCGCCGATGAGGCTCGTGGGCCACAGCAGGACCAGGTGGTGGCGAGCCCTGCGCAGCTCCGCGCGATATCCGAGTGCGGCGGAGAGAGAGCCGGGGAGGAGCGCCATCGTGCTGGTCGCGTTCGCGGCCACCGGGCTCAGCAGAGTGAGCAGGCTGGGGAAGGTGAGCAGTGTGCCTCCGCCCGCGATCGCGTTCACGGCTCCGGCCCCCAGTGCTGAGGCGCAGACGAGGACCAGGTTCCAGATCATCCTACCGGCACCCGCCAGCCGAGCAGCGTTCCCACGGGTGCGCCCCGGTCGAGCCGAGTCCGAGAACGTCTCCTGCTCGTGGCATGCGCCGCTCCAGGGACTGAAAGAGCCTCGCGAAGCTCCGGAACCGGGTTCCGGCGTCGTGGATCGCGGCGGGCGAGAAGAAAGGGGCAGCCACCGTCGTGAGGATAGGGAGCGGCGGATGCATTGGCAAGCAAGTGACGGGTGAAGCGCGGGGCCGCACCCGCCACTCGTCTCTCAGCGCGGTGCGAACGTGCGGGTGGAGTGACCGGGCCCGCCGCCCTGCCGATGGGGTGTCCCGGTCAGGGCCACGCGGCACGCGGGATGCAGCGCGGGCGCACCTCTGCCTCCCGGAACCGATCCTCCCAATCACGCGACATGGACAGGTCGTACTCACCGCCCGTGGCCCAGCTGCTGGAGCTCGGCGAGGAAAAGGTTCGCCAGCACCCGTGGCCCGACTACCTGGCACTGGGACTCACGCGCGAGCACGCGCCCGAGCTGGTCCGCCTGCTCACCGATCCCGCGGTGCAGGACTACCGCGAGGGCAGCGCGAAGGGATTCTGGCCGCCCATCCACGCGTGGCGGGCGCTCGGGCAGCTCCAGGCGGAGGAAGCGCTCCAGCCGCTCGTCAAGCTGCTCCAGGACACCGCCGATTACGACGACTGGAGAATCAGCGAACTCCCGCAGGTGCTCGGGATGATCGGCCCGGCGGCGATCTCCCCGGCCCTGCGCATGGCGGCGCGGGAGGATCTGGACGAATATACGCGTTACTCCGCCATGAATGTCCTGACCCAGGTGGCGACCCGCTGGCCGGACGCGCGGGACCAGTGCGTCGAAGTACTGACGGCTTTCCTCCGCAACTGGAGAGACCAGGAGCCGGAGTTCAACGCGGCCGTGATCGCCGAACTTGTGGACATGAACGCCACCGAGGCCGCGCCCCTCATGAACGCCGCGTTCGAGGCAGACGCGGTGGATATCTCCATGAACGGCGACTGGGAGGACGTGCAGGTAGAACTGGGATTGCTCCCGGAACGCATCACGCCGCGCCCAAACTATTTCCCGTTCAGGCTCAGTACCCCGTCCGCACACCGCGCAGAGCCGCCGCCCAGGCGCGTCCGCTCGGGTCAGAAGACAAAGGACCGGCGCAAGCAGGTCAAGGCGGCGCGCAAGCGCAACCGGCGGAAGTAGCGCGCGCCGCGAGAAGGGGGGCCACGTAAAAGGGGAGGCGCGGAGAGGATGTTCCTCCGCACCTCCCTCTTTGCGTTGAACGTCTCCGGCACCTCCGCCTCACGGAGCCGCCGGCTGCGCCGCTACGCGACCTGTTTCATCTCGCCGGATTGCTTTTTCGCCCAGTACTCGTCCAGCTCGCGCTTGACCCGCCCCGCCAGGAAGTACAGCCCCAGCATGTTGGGGAAGGCCATCCCCAGGATCATCAGGTCGCCGAAGTCCAGCACGTTGCTGGAGGTGATGATGGAGCCCAGGAACACGAAGAGGAGGAACAGCCCGCGGTAGATCCCCGAGGACGCGTCGCCGAAGAGCCACGCCCAGCACCGCTCCCCGTAGTACGACCAGGAGATCATGGTGGAGAAGGCGAAGAGGAAGACGGCGATGGACAGCACGTACGGGAACCAGGAGATCTCCTCGCCGAACGCGCGCGAGGTCAGCGCGGCGCCCTTGCGGCCCTCGATCAGGTCCTGGTACAAGGGGTTGTTGTACGCGCCGCTCACCACCATCACCACGGCCGTCATGGTGCACACCACCACCGTGTCGATAAAGGGCTCCAGGAGCGCCACGATCCCCTCGCGCACGGGGTAGTCCGTCTTCGCCGCCGAGTGCGCGATGGCCGCGGAGCCGACGCCCGCCTCGTTGGAGAAGGCGGCGCGCTGGAAGCCCACCACCAGCGTGCCGATGAGCCCGCCGTACGCGGCGTCAGGGTTGAAGGCGCCGGTGATGATGGAGGCGAACGCCGCCGGCACCGCAGACGCGTTCATGAAGATGATCGCCAGCGCCGCCAGCACGTACACGCCGCACATGATGGGGACGATCTTGTCCGCCACGTTGGCGATGCGCTTGATGCCGCCCACGATGACGATCCCCACCAGCACCGTCATCACCAGGCCGTACGCCCACGGGTACTGGCCCAGGACGGGGATGGTCTCCTGCATCGCATTGAGCGACTGGTTCACCTGGAACGAGTTGCCGCCGCCCAGCGAGCCGCCCACGCACAGCACGGCGAACGACACGGCCAGGAACTTCCCCAGCCTGGGCAGACCGCGCTCCGCCAGCCCTTCGCTGAGGTAGTACATCGCGCCGCCCATCAGGCGTCCGTCCGGACGCACCTTGCGGAACTGCTGGCCCAGCGTGCACTCCGTGAACTTGGAGGCCATACCCAGGAAGCCCGCCACGATCATCCAGAAGGTGGCGCCCGGGCCGCCCAGCGTGATGGCGATGGCCACGCCGGCGATGTTGCCGAGCCCCACCGTGGCAGAGAGCGCGGTGGTGAGCGCCTGGAAGTGCGACACCTCGCCGCCGGCCCCCTCGGACGTGTACTTGCCGCGGACCACCTGGATGGCGTGTCCGAAGCCGCGCAGGTTGATGAAGCGCATCCGGAACGTCAGGTACACGGCCCCCACCACCAGCCAGAGCACGGCCAGGGGGAGGGTGAGGTCCGGGTCCCAGAAGAGGACGTCGAAGAAGAAGACGTAGCCGATGACGGCGTTCACGCTGCCCATCGCCCGGTCCACCGCGTCCATCATCCCGCCCCCGGCCGGAACCGGGGCGGGGGCCACCGGGGGCGGCGCCGCTGGCTCGTCCGCGGGGAGCCCCGTGGCGCCGGGGGAGGTCCCCCGCCCCTCCAGCGCGGGCGGCGCGCCCTGCGTCTGGGTGTCGGCGGCGGTGGCCTGTGCGGCCGCCTGCATGGCGGCGGGCGGTGTCGAGGCCAGGCAGAGCCCGAGCCAGGCAAGGGAAAGCAGCCGTGCGATTCTCATTGGGCCGGTGAGGGAGGTGGGGATCGAGGGCGTTCGCCTCAACATGCGCATGCGACCGCCGGGCGCGCAACCTCCAGGGAGTGCCGCGAGCGTTCACCCGCCGGACTCCCGCGCCAGGGAGGCCACCCACGGCGTTTCCAGGACACCCCGAACGGCGCGATCAGGCCAGTGACAGGTCGGGCCGGGCGGAGGCGATCGAGCTCCTTCCCGGGCCCTGCTCATCACGGATCGCCTGATCTACCCGCTCCAAAAAGCGCCGCTTCCCGCCATGCCGCTCGCGCACGGCGGCGGTGCGCGCATCCGCATCGTCTTTGCGGCCGTCCCGCAGCGCGAGCTCCCGCAGGTCGAGCAGGAGCCGCACGGCCTCGTCGTATGCCCCGGCGGTCTTCTGGGCCGCGAGCTCGTCCACGCGCCGCCACGATTCCTCCTCGCGCTCAGAGAGGTCGGCCAGGCGGCGCTCGCGGGCGGCGGCCTCGGCCCGTTCGCGCCGCGCCCGCTCCCGCTCGGCCTCCTTCCTTTCGGCGCGGACCCGCTCCGCCGCCACCCGCTCCGCGGCGTCCAGCAGCTCCGCGACGGTGCGGGGCTCCGCCTGCTCCGCGCCGTCCTCGCCCTGCGCCTGGTGGAAGCGCCGCAGCAGCTCCGCGCGTACCGTGACGGCCTCACCCCCGGCCACCCGCACGAGGAGCTCGGCCGCCTCAGCCGCCGGCAGAGCGGCGATCCAGCCGCGGAGCGCCGCCGGGTCCGCATCGGGCCTCGCGCTGGCGCTGCGCTCGGCGGCCGCGCGGATCAGGTCGGGATCGATGCGCAGGAAGTCGGCGAACGCCTGCTGCGCCGCGGTCGGCGTGCCCAGCCCGGGGGGAACCGGGGGCTCCGGCGCGTCCTCGTCGGTATCCTCCCCCCGCTCGGCCCAGAGGAGCCAGGCCAGGTAGAGCGCGCGGTAGTCCCCGGACGCGATCTCGGCCCGCACGGGAAGGATGGACGCGAGGTGGCCGGAGCCCTCCTCGAACCATTCGTCCCCCCCATCCTGGGTCGAGGCGAGCTGGAGGATGACGAAGCCCCCGGACTCCTCCGCCGCTGCGACATCCCCGGGGCAGTAGCGCCGGGCCGTCGCGTGGTCGAGCGCCTGCCGGGGAAACCGCAGCATCAGCTCGCGCGTCCCCCAGTTCGCCAGGTAGAGGAATGCGTCGAAGTACCGCTCCATCCACGCGGACGGATCGCCCTTGAAGTCGCCCCACTGGTACTCGTTGACAAAGCGCGTGGCCGTGATCTCGGCGCGCGTCGAGACCGCGCGCAGCTCCCGCATCTCGTCGCGCGTCAGCGGCCGGTCGATCGCCTGGAACTCGTAGTACTGGTATTCGCTCATCCGGATCGTTCCGCTTGATGGTCCATTCCAAGCTCTGGAGCCTCGCCCCTGCGCGACCGGCTCCCGGGCGCGAAGCCATGCTCGCCGCCGAGCTAACGGGTGATCGCTTCGAAGTTCGAGCCCGGGGCAACCCCGAGCCGGGGCGGCGGTTCCCCGTGCAGGACGAACCGGTCCAGATCCGCCTTGAGCAGCGGGATCAGCCCTTCCTGGTCGGCGGCGTGCCGGCGGAGGCTCATCGCCCGCACGAGGTCGGGGAGGAAGCGCGCCGCGCGCTCCAGGCCGCGTGGGTCCAGCGTCGCGGTCTCGGTGCGGATGGCGGCTTCGTAGTCGGAGGCAGTCATGCGCCAGGGGCTGGCGGCGCCGGGGAACCGCTCGAGGATGTCGCGGGTGATGTCCAGCCCCTTCTTGTCGAAGTCGCCGCAGTAGTAAACGTGCGCCCCGGAGCGGACCAGCGCCTCCAGGAGCAGCCAATCCGCCAGGTTGATGTTGCCGTTGGTGCAGATCAGCGTCGGGTGGCTCTCTACGACGTAATGGGCGCGGACGTGCATGAAGAGCGCCGTGTGCACCGTAGGGTTCTCGGCCACGAAGGCGACACCGCCCCAGGCGCGGACATCGTGCCCCAACTGGGCCAGGTCGTCCAGGTTCACCGACCGGGTCAGCGCCGCGCGGCGCAGCTCCCTCAGGTAAGGCGTGTCTCCCATGAGCCCGAACGTGTCCGAGCGCACCGAAATCGGGTCCCGTGCGATTCTCGCTTCGGAGAGCAGGTTCGTGCGCCATGCCGCGCTCCCCCTCCGTTCCCGGGCGGCCGTCTCCGGATAGAAGAACTCGAGCGCGCGAAGGAGGAGCGAGCTGGCCGGACGCCGCACGTCGAGCCCGTGGGAACGCTCGTCCGTGACCTCGTTGGCCAGGTCGGCCAGGTAGATAGGCGGCTGGCTCCGGTCCGGCATGCGATGGAAGGCGAGAGCGACCGCGCGTACGGCCTTCAGCAGCGCCTCCTCGCGCCAGCGCCGGAAGCCGGCCCGGAGTGCCCGCTCTCCGCTCTCGCTACGCATCCACATCACCATGCGGTTCTCCGCCCCGGACGACAGGTTGAGCGCGGGGAGCAGCTCGAAGCAGCGCCGCACCGCCCGCTCGCGCTCCGCCTGCGCCCTTGCCCGCTCCTCCCGGGGCCGCACGATGGGCGTGCCGCGGTAAAGCTCCACCGCCTCCTCCAGCGACTCGAAAGGGGTGCGGTCGCGGAGGAGGCGATCCACCTCGGCCACGCCGATGCGCTTTCCCGGCGCCACCCGCTTCCCGATCAGGTCTTCCAGCGCGTCGGCCGCCTCCGCCGTGCCGATCAGGATCGTTCCCCTGGGCACGCCGTGGAGCGCGAGCCTGTCGTGCAGCGCGTCCAGCACCGTGGCAAGCCCGGCGGGACGCACCAGCGGGAGCAGCTCCGTCGCCCGGTCAGGTCGCACGCTCCACCTCCCGTGCCCGCGGGGTCTCGATGCCGAGGAGCTCGTCGCCGATGAAGTCGAGGCGGCGCTCGCCGTCCCACACCGAGAGCGTGGGGGCGACGGTGACGCCGTCCGAGAGCATCTCGTAGGTGGCGGAGCCGCGCACGCCGGCGCCGAGGCCCGCGGCCTTTTCCGTCGCCATGATCCAGCAGAAGCCCAGCTCGGTGAGGAGGGCGTAGATCTCCGCGGCGTTGCGGTCGTCCACGCCGGCGAAGGCCTCGTCGAAGCCCACCAGGCGGGGCGCCGCGCGGTCCGCCGTGGCGAGGCGCGCGGAGACGGCCGCGATCAGCGGGAGGAGGAGGTCCAGGGTGCGGCGGCCGCCGCTCCCCTGCCCGTACACGCGCCGGGTGAGCGGCATCCAGCGGCCGCTCTCGTCGCGCCGCTGCACGGACAGGGTGTACCACTGCTGGTACGCCACCATCTCCCGCAGCGCCGTGGCGTAGTCCACCAGGAGCTCGCGCTCGCGGCTCTTCCGGCGGATGTCGGACACCATCCTGCGAAAGATCTCCATCAGCTCGTCGCGCCGTGACTCGTCCAGGGCGATGCCTCGTTGCGAAAGCAGGTCGTCCAGCCGGCGCGGGTCGAAGGCGTCCGCGGACTCGCGGGGGCGCACCTCCCAGTGCAGGCGCATGATGCCGCCCTTGAAGAGCTTCATGCCCCCGAGGGTGGCGTTGATCTCCTCCACCCACCGGCGCGTGCCGCGGATGGCGTCGCGGATGGCGTCCACGACGTCGCGCAGCATCAGCTGCTCGATGAGCCTGCGGTCCTCCTCCTCCAGCAGGTTCTCGTTGCGCACCTGCAGCGCTTCGAGCACGCGGTAGAGCTCGTCCAGGCGCATCTGGCCCTGCTCGTGGGTGAAGCGGAGGATGTCGCCGTCCAGCGTGGGGCTGAGCTCCTCGAAGGTGCTGCTGGCCTGCGCAAAGGCGCGGTTTAGGGCGTCACGCGCCTCCTTTGCCTGGATCTCCACCGCGGCGGTATCCATGCGGCCAACGATGGCCTCACTGGCGTGATCGAGCCCCGGCCCGCGCGCCGCCGCCAGGTATTCCTCGAGCGTGGGATACGCTTCCAAGCGGGCACGGAAGGCGACCTCGTCCGCCTGCAGCTTGATGGCGGCGGCGCGGAGCTGGGCCGCGTAGTCCGGCTCCGCCTCGGAGAGTTGCGCGACTTTGCCCATGTTCTGGGAGATGGAGTCCCTCGCC
>JAUJMI010000041.1:10095-14406 GCA_030446945.1 Longimicrobium sp.
TTGAGGTAGGGCGCCGCGTCCGTGGCGCGGTCGAGAGCCGCGGTGCGCTCCTGCACGTCGCGCGTGTCCGTCTCCACCGTTTCCGCGGCGAGCTCGGCGCGCTTGCGGCGGCGCTCGCGCTCCTGCTCTTCGCGATGGACGGCGAGGAGGCTGTCGTGGAGCGCCTGCAGCGCCCGCAGCTCCTGCGCGTCGCGCCACTCGCGTCCCAGCGCGCGCTCACGCGCCGTGACCGACTCGATCTCCGACGTCAACGTCGCCAGCGTGCCGCGCAGCTCGTCCAGCCGGGCGCGGGCTTCGTCCATCCGGCGGCGGCGCTCCTCGCGGCGGGCGGTCTCGCCCAGGAAGCGGACCCGCGCCTCGGCCGGCGCGGGGGTATGTCCGTGCAGCGGCCCCAACCGCCAAGCGCCGCCCGGGCTCACCACCCCGCCGCTCCCGCTCAACCCCAGCGTGCGCAGCGCGGCCCGCACGTCCCCCTCCGCCACCCCGGCCGACGCGACGGGCACCAGCCACTCGTCCTCCTGCGATGCACCATCCGCCGGCGCGATCCAGCGGTCTCCCAGCCCGTGGGCGTCGAGCAGCGTCCGCACCCGCTCCGCCTCGGCCACGGGGATGATGAGCGCGTCGAGGAGCCCGGCGTCGTGAAGCGCCGCCTCCACGCGCGCGGCCAGCTCCGCGTCCGCGGCCAGCGGCCCGGCGAGGTCGCATGCGGCGAAGAGCGGCACGTGCACGATGCCGTGCTCCCGGAGGAGCCGCCGCGCGGCGGCGTGCGGCGGGGTGCGGTCCGGCTCCACGTCGCGATCGGTGGCGAGCCGCTTCAGCCGCGCCTCCACCTCCCCCACCTCGCCCTGCACCCGGCCGCGCACCGTCTCCATCTCCACCGCCAGCGCCCGCAGCTCGTCGCGTGCCTCGTCGTGGGCGGGCAGCAGCGGCGCGAGGATGGCGGCGGGGCGATGCCCCCGCGGATCGTACGCCTCCAGCCGCGCGAGCACCTCGCCAAAGGCGGCATCCGGCACGCGCAGTTCCGTCGTCCCGGCGCGCCACGCGCCCAGCGCGGAGGCCGCTCCGGCGCGCCCCGCCTCCGCCTCGCGCGCGGCGGCGCGGAAGCGTTCGTCCGCCTCGCCGAACTCGCGGCGCGCGAGGTCGCTGGCCCTGCGCGAGAGCTCCAGCCGCGAGTGGGCCCCGGCGAGTGCATCGTGCGCCGCCCCGATGGCCGTGAGCACGCGCCGCCGCCCCTCCACCTCGTCGTCGATGGAGGAGCGCGCCAGCTCCGACGCCGGGGCCGCGCCCCCCTCCACGCCGATCCCTTCGAGCGCGTCGCGGGCTCGCTCCGCGCGCGCGGCCAGCGGCAGCCAGAACGCGCGCCGCGATACGCCCGCCAGCTCGTCCAGCCGCCCCGCGAGGCGTCCGCGCTGGCGCGACCAGATGCTCGCATCGCCCTTGATCTGCTCCTCTTCGTGCTCCAGGAGAGACTGCGCCCGGCGCCGGTCGTCGCGGAGCGCCCCGTACGCCGCGGATGCTTCACCCTCTTCGCGCCGCACGGCCTCCAGCCGCGCCTCCAGGTCGAACGCTCCGTGCTCGCGGTGCTGCGCCTGCCTCACGGTCAACCGCCCCTCGATCTCCGCCCGGGCCTCCCCGAGGCGGGCGCGCTCCGCCGTACGGACGGCGATCTCGTCGCGGGCCGCCGCGAGCTGGGCGAGGAGTCGGGTGTGCGCCTTCTGCCGGCTGCCGTGCTCCGCCGACGACGCCTGGTACGCGACCGCCGCCTGCCGCGCGGAGGCGAGCACGGCCTGCTCCTGCGGCTCTTCCAGCGAGCGGACCGTCTCGAGCTGCCTGCGGACGTGGTCGAGCTCGGCTTCGATGGTGTCCAGCCGCGAGAACACCTCGGACGCGCCCTCGATGGCGGCGCTCTGGATGGGCGGCAGCGATTCCTTGAGGTACGCCTCCACCTTTCGCGGGTTGAGCCCCTCGCCCAGCTTGGGGGTGCGCACCACGTGCAGCATTTCCAGGAAGCTGTCGTACTCCTTGACCGATCGGAACCCGAAGAGCGCCTCGTTGACCGCGGCCTTGTAGCCCTGCTGGTCCGCGAACACCTGGCCCGTGTGGCCCAGGCGGTCGCGCAGCTCGCCCGGGCGCAGGGGGCGGGGCGGCTGCTTGCCGTCGTGGAGGTGGAAGTCGATGGCCACGCGGCGTGGGCCGGTCATCACGAAGCCCCACCGCTCCACTTTTTGGTTGGTCCAGTCGCGCGAGGAGCGGAGCCCGATCCCGATGGTCTGGAACACGCCGGAGGCCCCGCGCTCGAACTCCAGCGCGATGTACGCCGTGCGCTCGCGGTGATAGGTCGGCGCGTCGGGCGATGCGTCGTCCTTGCCGATCAGGTAATAGCGGATGGAGCGGTCGTTGCTCCCCATGGTGTCCACCCGGTCGGGGGTGAGCATCATGTCGAGCACCAGCGTGATGGCCGTCACGAGCACGGTCGACTTCCCGGACTCGTTCTGCCCGGTGAGCATCAGGTTGCCGCGGGCGAAGTGGAACACCTCCGCCTCGCCGAACAGCCAGTAGTTCTGAAGGATCAGCCGGCGCGGCACCCACCGGTCGGGATCCGATGCGTGCATGGCCGCGAGCACGTCCAGCATGCGCGCCGGGGTACCGGCCAGGCGGAGGAAGTCAGGTTGCATCGTTCCACGCAAAAGAGGCTGTCGTAAAGCCGAGTCGATTTATGCTCGCGAGCTTTCTAGCACGACTGCGCGTTGCGCTTCGCTACCGGGGCGTCCCCGCATCCCTGGCCTAAGTCCGCGCGAGGGCTCCGCCGCAATCGAGCGTCCGGAACGCGCCTCGGAAGCCGGCCCGCAGGACGTCACCGCACGCCCGGGCCCGCAACCGACGGATCCCGCGGCGCCGGCGAGCTCACGAGTCCAGTCCAGGTCGCGCGGAATTCCCATCCTTCCCGGCGCAAAGCTGGATTCCAGCCACCGCGTGAACTCGACCACCAGCGGCCGGCCGTGGCTGCACTTCACACCCGGTCGCTCGCGCACCAGGTCCCGATACTCATCCGGGATGTCCGGCGCGCTCGCGCCAAAGTAGAAGAAATGCTCGGAGACGAAGACCCTCGGGTGCTTGACGTCCTGAGCGAAACTCGCCGGATTGCTATGGAACCAGGTCGGGCCCTGCTTCCAGGCGCCGTCATCCGCGCGATAGTAGATGTTGTCTCCGCAGGCGTCTTCCCAGCCCCGTTCGAAACGCGGCTTCTTGGACGCGAACCGCTCATCCTGGTAGTACTCGTCGAAGCCGAGCACTTCGGAGATCTTCATCGCGTAGATCAGCTTGTGCCCGGTCCTGCCCGTGGAGTGGCCGAGCACCCAATCGCCCCGGCAGAGCCGCACCCCCTGATGGTTTGGTGTGCACACCGCGAGAGTGCAATACCCATCAAACGGATTGGGCGCGAACCCGGTATCGTGCACCACCGTATACGAGCACAGCTGCATCGTGCACCTCCACTGGAGATAACGGCAACACCACGACTCTCAACGCACCAGCAGCTTCAGCCAAGATCGAGCTGGACCTGCGCTCCCGCGGATGGCAACTGTGCCGTGTCAGACTCAGCCACATCGGGCTCCGTGTCGGCGCCGTAGTGCGCCGCCAACCTCCCTGCGGTGGGCAGTACGAGGTACTGCCCCTCCTCGCCCGTGCGGCGCAGCAGCCCCCAAGCCTCCATCTCCGCGATCAGTTCCGCGGCCAGCGAGCGCACGGGCTGCTCGCGGAGCGTCTTTCCCCACTTCACGCCGAAGCGCGACTGCAGCTCGGCGACGTCCTGCTCGATGCGCCCCACGTCCACCAGGAACGCGTCGCCGCCGCCGGGGGCAGGCACCAGCCGCCCCTCCGCGAACCGGTCGCGCAGGAGGGCGCAGAAGCACAGCAGCACGTGGGCGATGCCTGCGGCCAGCGGAATGGGTGTCTGGATCGCGTCGGCGGAGCCCGCGGGGCGCAGCACGCGCGCGTACTCGGGCGTGACCTCCAGCTCCCAGTGGGTGAGCTTCTTCAGGTTGCTCCTCACCATCTCGCGCTGGGCGGGGACGTCCAGCAGCCGGAACGCGGCCGGGTCGTCGCGCCGGAAGAGGGCCGGGTTGAGCAGGAGGGTGCGGTAGAGGCGGATCTCGTCGGTGCCCTCAGGGGCCACGGCGGGCGGAGCCGGGCTGCCCTCGGCGAGCGCCTCCAGCTCCGCGGCGGGAATGCCGACGTGGAGCCGCCACCCCGCATCGCCCCAGGCGTACAGCGCGTCCTCCTTGCCATTGCGGTCAGCCCACTCCTCCACGC
>JAUJMI010000357.1 GCA_030446945.1 Longimicrobium sp.
GCTTCATCCGCATGACGGCGTTGTCGCGCGTCTCCAGGCGGACGTTGCACCCCTGGGTGCAGTTGGGGCAGATGGAGGGCGCGCGGTCCAGGTCCCAGGCGCGCGCCTTGTGCAGGAAGTCCTTGGAGACCAGCGCGCCCACCGGGCACAGGTCCACGATGTTGTCCGCCCAGATGTTGCCGTCGAGACCCTCGTCGAAGAAGGTGTCGATGACGTTGCGGCTCCCGCGCTGCACCACGGCGAGCCGCTCGTCCTGCGCCACCTCGCGCATGAACCTCACGCAGCGGGTGCACATCACGCAGCGGTCCGCGTTGAAGAGCACGTCGCCGCCGAAATCGTCGCGCCCCTGCACGCGCTTCGGCTCCATGAGGCGGCCCACGGCGCGCCCCTCGGCCGCGGTGTAGTCCTGCAGCTTGCACTCGCCGCTCTGGTCGCACACCGGGCAGTCCAGCGGGTGGTTGACCAGGTAGAACTCCAGCACGCCCTTGCGGGCCTCCAGCGCCTTCTCGCTCTGGGTGTGGATGACGTTGCCGTCGGCCACCGTCGCGGTGCAGCTGGGCTGCAGCTTGGGCGCCTTCTCCACCTCCACCAGGCACATGCGGCACTGGGCCGGAGCCGAAAGCCCCGGATGGTAGCAGTAGTGCGGAACCTCGATCCCCGCGCGGGCGGCGGCGTCGATGATGCGGGTCCCTTTGGGAACCTCGAGCTCCATTCCGTCGATGGTGCAGCGCACCGTCTCCGGGTTCGCCTTCGGCGTGGCGTCAGCCATGGCCGCGTCTTCCTTTCCTCAGAGGGCGATGGCCGCGGCGACCGGCACCCCGGCGCCCGCGTGCATCATCTCCAGGTAGTCGCCCCGGAACTTCTCGATCGACGACACGATGGGCGCCGCGGCGGCGTCCGAGAGCACGCAGATCGTCTTCCCGCTCATGTTGTCCGAGATCGAGAGGAGCGTGTCCAGGTCCTCCTGCGTGCCGCGCCCGTTCTCGATGCGGCGGAGGATCTTGGCGGCCCACGCCGTCCCCTCGCGGCAGGGCGTGCACTGCCCGCAGCTCTCGTGGGCGTAGAAGTCCACCATCCGCCGCACCTGCTTCACGATGTTGGTGGTGTCGTCCATGACGATCACGGAGCCGCACCCCAGCATCGTCCCCGCGGCGGCCATCGCCTCGTAGTCCATCCCGATGTCCAGCTCGTCCGCCGTCAGCATGGGGACGGAGGAGCCGCCGGGGATCACCGACTTGACGGGGCGCCCGCTCGCGGTGCCGCCGCACACGTCGTAGATGAACTCGCGGAAGTTGAAGCCCAGCGGCACCTCGTAGTTGCCGGGGCGCTTCACGTGCCCGCTCACGCAGAACAGCTTGGTGCCCGTGCTCTTCTCCGTGCCCCACTGCTTGTACCAGTCGGCGCCGTTCTGCACGATGTGCGCGGCGGCGATCAGCGTCTCCACGTTGTTGATGGCCGACGGCTTCCCGAACGCCCCCGAGATCGCGGGGAAGGGCGGCTTGATGCGCGGCTCGCCGCGGCGCCCCTCCAGCGAGTTCATCAGCCCCGTCTCCTCGCCGCAGATGTACGCGCCGGCGCCGATGTGCAGGGTGATGTCCAGGTCGATCCCCGATCCCATCACGTTCTTGCCGGCGTACCCGGCCGCGTACGCCTCCTCGATGGCGCGCGCCAGGATCTGCGCGGGCTCAAAGAACTCGCCGCGGATGTAGATGTACGCGTGCTCCGCGCGGATGGCGTAGGCGCCGATCAGGCACCCTTCGACGAGGGCGTGCGGCGTCCAACGGATCAGCTCGCGATCCTTGAAGGTGCCGGGCTCGCTCTCGTCCGCGTTGCAGAGGAGGTAGTGGGGCTTGTCCGACTTCTGCGGCATGAAGCTCCACTTCACGCCCGTGGGGAACCCCGCGCCGCCGCGCCCGCGCAGCCCGCTCGCCTTGACCTCGTTGACGATCTCGGCCGGCGACATCCCCAGCGCCTTGCGGAGCGGAGCGTAGCCGCCGAGGGCCTCCCAACCCTTGAGCGTCCGCGCTTCCGGATCGCCGAAGTACTTGGAGAGGACGAGCACCTCACTGGGGTGCCGGTATGGATAAGCCATGTTTCAGTTCCTGGTACTCAGTACCGGGTGTCAGTTCTTCGCGACCAGCGGAAACAAATCCGGGTGAAGGATCGACTCAAGCGTCAGCTCCACGTCCAGCGCAGGCCAGTGAAAGTGCTCCGCCCGCGGCCGCTCCACCCTGCAGATCGCCGCCACCGACGCCTCGCGGAACCACGGGAAGTCCGTGAACGGCAGAAAGAGCTCGCGCTCGTCCACCAGCAGCCAGAGGCCGTGCGGAGAGATGTTGGTGACCTCAGGTGCCGAAACGGCTTTCCCAGGCGCTTCGGATCTCATCTGCTCGCTCCTTCACGATTCCAGTCGCGTCCTTCAGTTCCTTGGGGCCCCAGCCCGTGGCTCTGGTCCAGCTCCACCTCGGGCTCCAGCACAGAACTTCGCCTCTCCATTCGCGGACTGCACGTGAACGTGAATCCGCGGCTCCTCGCGCGAAAAGAAATAGAACCTCAACCCACCTACCCTGAAGACGGTGGGGCTCATCCCGGTTACCGCAGCGAATCCAACACCGCCGGCACTTCCTCCGGTCGGATGTTCTCGTAGAAACGCTCGTTGATCTGCACGACCGTGGGGAAGCCGCAGGCGCCCAGGCACTCGGCCTCGATCACCGTGAAGCGGCCGTCCTCGCTCACCATCCCCATCTCGGTGCCGGTGTGCTCCAAAAAGGATTCGAGCACGGCGTCGCCGCCGCACAGGTTGCACGAGATGTTGGTGCACACCTGCACGAGGTACTTACCGACCGGGCCCAGGTTGTACATGGTGTAGAACGACGCCACGCCCCGCACGTACGCCGGCGGAAGCTGCAGCCGCTCGGCCACCTCGTCCATCGTCTCCGGCGACAGGTGGCCGCGGAGCTCGTGAGCCAGGTGCAGCGCCGGAAGGAGCGCCGCCTGACGGTCCGGGTAGCGCGAGAGCACCTTTTGGAGGCGCTCCTCGTACACGCCGGCGAAGATGGGGCCCTCCGGCTGCTTGGGCGGCACCTGGTACGGCATGCTGCCGGCGACCGAGGGGTGCCCGCCGTCCTCCGGGCGGATCCCCACGTAGCTGATGCCGCGCACGTCGTCGGCGGACAGGTTGGGAAACTCGCCCGTGTCGCCCGCGAAGCCCGGGTTCTGCTGGGCGATCGGCCACGACGAGGGGGGAGAGTCGAGCTTTCCTCCATGCTGCGTCATCGGTCGATCTCCCCCAGCACGATGTCCAGCGACGCGTTCACCGCGATCACGTCGGAGAGCAGCGCCCCCTCGATCATGTGCGGAAGCGCCGCGATGTTGATGAACGACGGCCCGCGCACGCGCCAGCGCACCGGCTTGCTCCCGCCGTCGGAGACCACGTACATCCCCAGCTCGCCCTTGGACGACTCCACCGAGAACCACGACTCGCCCACGGGGGCGCGCACCCCCTCCATCACGAGCTTGAAGTGGTGGATCATGGACTCCATGTCGTTCATCGCGGCCGTCTTGGGCGGCAGGATGACGCGGGGGTCGTCCACGTTGATGGAGCCGCCGGGAAGGCGCTGGATGAATTGGCGGAGGAGGCGCACCGACTGCCTCATCTCCTCCATGCGGCACAGGTAGCGGTCGTAGATGTCGCCGTGCTCGCCGATCGGCACGTCGAAGTCGTACGAGTCCATGTCGTAGTACGGGCGGTCCTTGCGCACGTCGTACGACACCCCCGAGGCGCGCAGGTTGGGGCCGCTCAGCCCCCAGTTCACCGCGTCCGCCGCCGAGATGGAGCCCACCCCCTGCGTGCGCCCGATCCAGATCCCGTTGTTGGTCAGCAGCGTGTCCACCTCGTCCAGCACGGGGAGGAACCCTTCGATCCACTTGTCGAGCTGTCCGATCCACCCGGCCGGCAGGTCCGCCATCATCCCCCCGATGCGGGTGGACGAGGTGGTGATCCGCGCGCCGGTGAACGACTCGTGCAGGTCGTAGATCAGCTCGCGCTGCTGGAAGGTGTACAGGAAGACGGTGAAGGCGCCCAGGTCGATGGCCGTCGTCCCCAGCCAGAGCAGGTGGCTGAAGATGCGGTCCAGCTCCATGCAGATGAGGCGCACCACCTTGCACCGCTCGGTGACCTCCACCCCCATCAGCTTCTCCACCGACATGGCGTAGGCGCAGTTGTAGATCAGCGGCGCCAGGTAGTCCATGCGGTCGGTGAGCGGAACCACC
>JAUJMI010000358.1 GCA_030446945.1 Longimicrobium sp.
CTTTCCGTACCCTCTGTGTCTCTGTCTGAGGCAAGCAGTTGCAGTCCCCGCCGCGTCTCCGCGCCTCCGCGTGAGGCACATATCTTCGGCGATCGACCGCGCACTGGAGCACAGCGGGGAATGGAACTTGCTTTCGCTCGCCGCTCGAAGACCGGCAATGCACCGCACACATGGAACGCCCGGAGGAAGCGCAAAGTGGCCCTGAATCGCAATACGACGCGCGCCCTGCAGCGGCAGATCGACCTGACCACGGCCGTCTGCCAGGAGCGGCTGCTCGCGACGCATGTCCGCCACGTGCTCGCCCTCGTTGACCTCGTCTCGCCGGACGTGCCGTTCGACTCCGCGCTCGACATCTACGCGCGCATCCTGCGCCTCTCGCCTGAGCAGGCGCGCAACGTCGGGAGCCGCGCGCTCGCCTCGCTGGGGCACCGGGGCGGCCTCCACGAGGGCGAGGAGCCCAGCGTGGAGCTGATGGAGGACGACGCGACCGACCGCGAAGACCTGCGCGCCGCGGAAGCCGCGGGGTCGGCGGGGGGGCGCTTCGACGCCATCTTCGGCCGCGTGCGCCGCCGCATCCGCGGGCGGGTGCACGACAAGCTGCGCGACCGGATCAACCTGGCCACCGCGCGCGCCGAAGACTCGCTCTTCAACACGCACGTGGAGAACGCGCTGATCTTCGCCCGCGCGCTCTCCGACGAGGTGCCGCTCCACGAGTCGGTGGACCTGTACCTGGAGATCATGGCGGTGCCCGAGGGCTACTCGGACGTGGTGTTCAACCGCGCGCTCCGCACAGTGGCGGACGACACCCTTCCCCCGCTGGCGCCGGCGCGCAGCGTGGGGCAGCAGCCCTCCGCGGAGCCGCCGCTGGCGACGGCGTAGGCGGACGGGCGGCTGGGGGCACCTCGCCCCCGCGAGCTGGCCTGTGTGGGAGGGAAGGCACCGAACCTGCATGGGCCGCGGCCGAGTCAACAGGGGCGCAAACGGGGAGGGGGACGGGGTGAGCTGGAGCGCAACCATTTGGGCGGGATTCGTGGCGAGCGTCCTGGCGGCGTGCGTCTTCTGGCTTTTCCGGACGTTCAACCTCACCCTGTTCAGCCCGACCACCCAGCTCGGCTGCCTCTTTCGCGAGGAGCCGCGGGTGCCGGTCACGGAAACGGTGGGGCTCGTGCTGTACCTGGCGCTCGGGATGACGGTGGTGGCGGCGGTGTACGCCGCACTGATCCGCCTGCTGGGCGGCTCCGGGTGGGACGCGGGGGTGGTGGTGGGGGCGGTGCACGGCGCGCTCACGGTGGCCGCGCTCCCCCTGCTGGGCAGGGCCAGCCGGTGCGTGCGCAGTGGACGCATTCCGCACCCCGGCGGGCTGGGGTTGAAGTGGGGGAGCTCGACGCCGGCGGTGGTGGCCCTCGGCCACATGGTGTACGGCGGCGTTCTGGGAGCGGTGCTGGCGGGCTTCGCGACGGTGAACCCCTAGCCGAAGGAGGTGCCGGATCTCTCGCCGGAGCCGGTCGGTGAGAGGTGGTGGCGGGGCGCACGCAGGGTGCGCGCAGGTGTGGTGAGGGTGGATTGTGGAAAGGCCTCCCGCGGGCGTCTGCCCCGGAAGGAGTGCCGCAACCTGGTTCGAAGAGGACGCGATGAAACGTTTGGTGACATCCGCGCTGGCGGCTGCGGCCCTGGCGGGTACGGTGGGCGAGGTACAGGCGCAGGACATGATGATGGGGCGCCGCGCGAGCCAGTTCGACCTGGGGATCTACGGGGGTGGCGCGTACACCACCGACTGGTTCACCACCCCGGAAACGGGTGGTGAGGAAGAGGGGTGGGCGCCCGGGTTCTCCGGCATCTTCGGCGCGCTGGCGAACTTCTGGTTCACCCCGTCGCTGGGGCTGCGGCTCCACGGCGCGTACCTGCCGCAGAACCTGCCGGAGGCGGAGAACTTCGAGTCCGACAAGCTGGTGACGAACGGCTACCTGTACGACCTGAACCTGGTGTTCCGCCCGTTCTTCTCGACCGCGGCGGGGATCATGCCCTCGGTGTACTTCTTCCTGGGCGGCGGTGGCTACACGGCCGACATCGGCGACTTCATGACGCCGGGGGTGCGCGACGACGAGATCCGCTGCATCCCCCAGGCGAGGTGGGTGCGCAACGGCGTCTGCGTCTCCACGAGCCGCGAGTACTCGTCGGTCGGGCAGGGCAACGTGGGTGTGGGCGCGGACTTCTTCCCGTTCGGGCCGGTGACGCTGTTCGGCGAGCTGGGGGTGCACGGCTACGACTCGCCGGCGCACGTGAACGAGAACGGGAACGGCGAGGACAAGTTCACCTTCACGCCGCGCGCGGTCCTGGGGCTGAAGGCGTTGTTCGGCGACATCCTGCCGCCGCCGCCGCCGCCGCCCCCCCCGCCGCCGCCCCCGCCGCCGCCGGTCGACCTGCCGCCGCCGCCGCCGCCGGTGGTCGAGATGCAGAACATCCAGGTGTGCGTGGTGCAGGACGGCAACCTGACCAACGTGTCGGCGCAGTACAACCCGACCACGAATGACACCACGGTCAACGGCCAGCCGTTCGCGACGGCTCACCCGATGGGTGCGCAGTACGCCGGCAACGCGACGTGGTACATCAACAACGAGCCGGTGATGTTCCAGAACCGCCGCTTCGTCAAGTACGGCCTGCCGCGCGTGCTCGGCGTCAACGAGGTCACTCGTGTGGGCGAGTTCCAGGGCGTCTCGCTCTTCGCCGAGATGGGCCAGACCCGTCCCGACGTGGTGTACGTCCCGGTCCGTCCTGGCTGCGAGTTCCAGCCGTACCAGGTGGAGACCAAGACCGGCAGCGTCCGCGGCGAGTAACCGCGGCACTGCAGGCGCAGGAACGGAGGGGCGCCCCGCGAGGGGCGCCCCTCCCCTTTCCGGCGCCCGATCGCGACACGCGCGCGCGGCTCCCCGCGCCCTCCGCGTCAGGGCTCGCCGTCCCGGGGAAGCGTGCGCCGTGCGGTGTGTCGTTTCGCAACGCGGCTGCGCGCGGGGGCCCTAGGCCGCGTACGGACGGCAATGATGGCGGCGCGCGGAGATTCGCGCGTCTGCCCTGGGAACCGGCGCCGCACCTTGCGTATAGCGCGCATGTGTCGCATGCAACACGCACCTGTGTCGATTCGTTTCAGGAAGTGCCATTGCAAGGGGACAGCAGGGGCTCGATGCAGATGATTCTTGGGTTGGGCCTAAGAAGCGCACGCGTAGTGTTTTGCGCATCGTGCGCGGCGTGATGCAATAGCTGCGGGAGAGTTGGCATCGAACTTGTATAAGCGCGCAGCCGAAGTACGGGGCTTCCCATCACGGGGGAGCCCAGGTGACACTCAGTCAGGAGAGAATCAATGAAACGTTTGGCAACGTCCGCTGTAGCAGCTGCCCTGCTGGCGGCCGGGACGGCCGGCCAGGCGCAGGCGCAGGACATGATGATGGGGCGCCGCGCGAGCCAGTTCGACCTGGGGATCTACGGGGGTGGCGCGTACACCACCGACTGGTTCACCACCCCGGAAACGGGTGGTGAGGAAGAGGGGTGGGCGCCCGGGTTCTCCGGCATCTTCGGCGCGCTGGCGAACTTCTGGTTCACCCCGTCGCTGGGGCTGCGGCTCCACGGCGCGTACCTGCCGCAGAACCTGCCGGAGGCGGAGAACTTCGAGTCCGACAAGCTGGTGACGAACGGCTACCTGTACGACCTGAACCTGGTGTTCCGCCCGTTCTTCTCGACCGCGGCGGGGATCATGCCCTCGGTGTACTTCTTCCTGGGCGGCGGTGGCTACACGGCCGACATCGGCGACTTCATGACGCCGGGGGTGCGCGACGACGAGATCCGCTGCATCCCCCAGGCGAGGTGGGTGCGCAACGGCGTCTGCGTCTCCACGAGCCGCGAGTACTCGTCGGTCGGGCAGGGCAACGTGGGTGTGGGCGCGGACTTCTTCCCGTTCGGGCCGGTGACGCTGTTCGGCGAGCTGGGGGTGCACGGCTACGACTCGCCGGCGCACGTGAACGAGAACGGGAACGGCGAGGACAAGTTCACCTTCACGCCGCGCGCGGTCCTGGGGCTGAAGGCGTTGTTCGGCGACATCCTGCCGCCGCCGCCGCCGCCGCCCCCCCCGCCGCCGCCCCCGCCGCCGCCGGTCGACCTGCCGCCGCCGCCGCCGCCGGTGGTCGAGATGCAGAACATCCAGGTGTGCGTGGTGCAGGACGGCAACCTGACCAACGTGTCGGCGCAGTACA
>JAUJMI010000359.1 GCA_030446945.1 Longimicrobium sp.
GGTCGAGATCGAGGTCGAGGGCCGCGACGACGCCATCGCCGCGTTCGCCACCGCGGCCATCCTGGGGGTGGAGAACGCGCGGCGCACGCTGATGGCCGGCTTCACCACGGTGCGCAACGCCGGCTCGGAGGATTTCGGAGACGTGGCGCTGCGCAACGCCATCAACCAGGGGATGGTGGTGGGGCCGCGCATCCTGGCCAGCGGGCACGCGGTGGGGATCACCGGCGGGCACTGCGACGAGAACGGTTTCCGGCCGGGGCTGCTGGAGGGCGACTACCGCCGCGGCATCGCCAACTCGCCACATGAGGTGGCCGCCGCCGAGCGCTACCAGGCCAAGTACGGCGCCGACGTCATCAAGATCTGCGCGACGGGCGGCGTCCTGTCCGAGGGCGACGCGGTCGGCGTGCAGCAGTTCTCCGACGCCGAGCTGCGCGCGGCCGTGGAGGAGGCGCGCCTGCTGGAGCGCAAGGTCATGGCGCATGCCCACGGCGCGGAGGGGATCCGGGCCGCCGTGCGCGCGGGGGTCGCTTCCATCGAGCACGGCTCCTTTCTGGACGAGGAGGGGGCGCGGCTGATGAAGCAGCGCGGCACCTACCTGGTCTCCACGCTGAGCGCGGGCGAGACGGTGCTGCGCGCGGCCGACTCCGGCGTACTCACCGGGCAACGGGCGGAGAAGGCGCGCGCCGCCGGCAACGCGATGCGCAGCACCAGCCGCATGGCCGCGCGCGTGGGCGTGCCGCTCGCGCTGGGCACGGATGCGGGCGTGGGCGCGCACGGCGCCAACGGACACGAGTTCACGCTGCTGGTGGAGTGGAGCGGCCTCACACCCATGCAGTCGATCCAGGCCGGGACGCTGAACGCCGCGCGCCTGCTGGGCGTGGAGCGCGAGGTGGGGACGCTCGCCGCGGGGAAGATGGCGGACGTGGTGGCCGTCCCCGGCGATCCCCTCCGCGACATCCGGGCGATGGAGCGGCCGGTGTTCGTGATGCGCAGCGGGGTGGTGCACCGGCAGCCGTAGCCCCGAAAGGAAAAGCATCGCACAGAGGACACGGAGGGAGCTGCAAGCCACGGAGAAACTCTTTTGCGGTTCTCTCTGTGGCTCTGTGTCTCCGTGTGAGCCCTTGTCAGCGGGGAGCGGCGGGGTCGCGGATCCAGTTGAGGATTCCGGGGGTCAGGTAACGCAGACGTCCGCCCCGGCGGGTGACCAGGGCGTAGCTGATGGCGTCGCGGCCGGGGCCGTGGTAGCGCCGCATGTGCGCGCCCAGGGCCACCGTGACCGTGTCGCCGTGGATGCGCAGGTTCTCGCCGACCGGGCGCATCGTGTAGCTGCGCCCCTCCGCGTCGGCGGAGATGGCGAAGATCTGGATGCTGTCCGGGACCGGGGTGCCGCGGGCCGCGAAGGAGACCGTTTCCGCGACGGCGCCGTTCGCGAAGAGCGGCTCCAGGACCGGGCGGTAGTCCGCGCCGCCCAGCAGGTACTCGCGAAAGAGCGCCGGGTCCACGGCGGGCATGATCAGCATGCGCGGCAGGAGCGCCGAGCGGCCATCCCAATAGCCGGGGTTGACGGTGTGCAGGTAGCGGAAGCGCTGCCCGACCGCTTCGGCCACTTCGGGGAGGTAGTGGCCGAACGGGAACGCGAAGTCCAGCGTGGAGGGCGCCGTGCGCGCGCTCTCCCCCGTCATGCGCGCGGAGCGGGCGAGGGTGGCGGCGACTTCGATCACCGAACTGGCCATGCTGCGGTGGTCGTAGCCGTGCGGCGCCACGCGGTGCCCGGCGCGCGTCAGGCGCACGAGGTCGTCCGGCGAGAGGAAGTCGCCCGGCCCGGGGCGGGTGCGGTTCGGGATGACGAAGAAGATCCCGCGGAAGCCGTAGCGCTCCAGCAGGGCGGCGGCTCCCAGCGCGGATTCGCGGTGGCCGTCGTCGAAGGTCAGGATCACCGGGCGCACCCCGGACGTGCCCGCCTCTTCCGGGAAGATGGAGCGGAAGCCGTTCTCCCTCAGGAAGCGCAGCATCGCCTCGAAGCTGGCGTACGACTCCGTCATGGAGCCGTCGCCCTCGGTGAGCTGGTCCTTGAGGTTGTGCCAGGTGAGCACCGGGATCGCCTGCCCGCTCCGCGGCTGCGGCACACGCGCCGGGCCGGTCGCGCAACCGGTGGCGAGCAGGAGGGCGAGCAGCAGGGTGCGGGCGGAGCGTGGCAGCATGCGCCGGGTGGAGCGGGTGACCGAGAAAGAAAAGCGGCCCGGGAATCTCTCCCGGCCCGCTTCGTCGGTCAATGCGCCGCGGCCAGCTCCGGCGGCACGGCGTCGCCGGCGCCGGGGACGCCCGTCAGGTAGTCGACGAGGGCGCGGCGCAGGCAGTCGATGAGCTGCGGGATGGGGACGGGGACGCCCAGCTTCACGGACTGGAAGAGCATCCCGTCGCGCGCGGCCAGGATCAGCCCGGCGGCGTGCTCGGGGGGGATGTCCCGGCGGAAGACTCCTTCCTCCTGCCCGCGGCGCACCAGCCCCGCGAGCGCGGACAGGTACGCCTCGTGGCGCCCCTGGATGTTGGCGCGCACCGCCGGGATGTCGCCCGCGGAGAGCCACAGGTCGACCACGGCGCGGCGTGCGGCGTTCGCGTGCGGGTCCTGCGACGACTGCTTGTAGTTCTCCAGGAACTCGATCAGCTGGTGGCGCGCGCTCACCCCCTCGCGCGGCGAGAGGATGGAGATCTGGCTCTCCAGGTAGCGGTCCGCGATGGCGAGGAGGATCGCCTCCTTGCTGTCGAAATACGGGTACAGCCCGCCCTTGGTGAGCCCCACCGCCTCGGCGATGGTCCGCATGTTGGTGCCCGCGCAGCCGTGCTCGGCCAGGCACTCCACGGCGGCCTGGAAGATGGCTTCCCGGCGGTCTTCGCGGCGCTCCTCGGTGATTCTCGGCATGCGGACGTTGCGCTTGCGACAGGTGATCGGGTGAATACGGGGGTTTCCACCCTCTCCATTGGTATGCTCCCTATCCCCGGAAAGCAAGAGGATCGGCAAGGGGGCAGCTACATGGCTCACACGGAGACACGGAGGAAGAACGGCAAAAAGGTTTCCTCTGTGGCTTGCGGTGCCTTCGGTGTTCTCCGTGTGAGCCCAGTTCCAGGAAACCTGTGTGCGTTCTGACCTGCTGGTCTCACGCAGAGGCGCAGAGACGCAGGAGAGAAAAGAAGTGAACCAATGGTTTTCAGAGAGAGCCACAGGAGAGTAAGACTGAAGAGTTCTCTGTGGCCTTTCCGTTCCCTCTATGTCTCAGTGTGATGCTTTTCTCTTGTTGTTCTCCTCTCCTGCGTCTCTGCGCCTCTGCGTGAGACTTCGGTTGTGGCTTTGCACATACCTTTCTCACGACTGGTATGAGGCTTTTCTTCCGTGTGCGACTCCGCGGATGCACGCAGATCGGGCCGGGACATCAGCCCCGGCCCGCTCCGTTCATCCACCCGCGCGCTTACGCCGGCTTCGGGCCCGCCGTCCGCACCGCCTCGGGAACGCGGTCGGAGAACTGCTCGAAGTTGGCGAGGAACTTGTCGGCCAGCTCGCGGGCCTGCCTGTCGAAGGCGTCCTTGTCCGCCCAGGTGTTGCGCGGGATCAGGACGTCGGAGGGGACGCCCGGGATCTGGGTGGGGATCTGCAGGCGGAAGAAGGGCGACTCGGTGGTCGCCACGTCGTCCAGCTCGCCGGCCAGGGCGGCGCGCACCATGGCGCGGGTGTAGGAGAGCTTCATCCGCGAGCCCACGCCGTACGGACCGCCCGTCCACCCCGTGTTCACCAGCCACACGCGCGAGCCGTGCTCCTCGATGCGCTGGCCCAGCAGGTCCGCGTACACCCCCGGGTGCAGCGGCAGGAACACCTGGCCGAAGCACGCCGAGAAGGTGGGCTGCGGCTCCTTCACCCCGCGCTCCGTGCCGGCCACCTTGGCCGTGTAGCCGGAGAGGAAGTAGAACATCGCCTGCTCCGCCGAGAGCCGCGAGATGGGGGGGAGCACGCCGTACGCATCGGCCGTCAGGAAGACGATGTTGCGCGGGTGGCCACCCTGCGCCTCCGGGACGAAGTTGGCGATGTAGTGCAGCGGGTATGAGATGCGCGTGTTCTCGGTGATCGAGATGTCGTCGAAGTCCACCCGGCGCTTGTCGTCCACGATGCAGTTCTCCAGCACCGTGCCGAACATGCGCGTGGTGGCGTAGATCTCCGGCTCGCCCTCGGGCGA
>JAUJMI010000042.1:0-3627 GCA_030446945.1 Longimicrobium sp.
ACGGTGGACGAGCCGATGGTCACAATCTTTCCGCCGCTCTCCAGGAAGGCGCGGAGCTGCGGGACCGTGCGCGCGACGGTGAGGCTGCCCAGGTGCGGGCGGTACTCGGCCGGGATCGTGGACGGGTCCGGATCGCGGGACGGACGATCCTCCGCCGGGATGGCGCCGTCGTGGAAGATGAGGACGTCGTACTTCGCGTTCAGGTTCCCGGCGTCCAGCTCGGGAGCGAAGACCTGGCGGTAGGGGAAGCCCCACTGGTCGAAGAGGTAGCGGTTCCACCCGGACGGCATGGAGCCGCCGAAGCGGTCCCAGAGGCCGAGGCGCAGGGGACGCACGCGCGTGGCGGTGGGCGCCTGTGAGGCAGCGTCCACGTCCACGCCCAGCTCGGTGGCGAGGGCGTTCAGCCGGGCGGAGACGCCCTCCCGCGCCGGCACTACCCAGGTCCCGGCCGGGTACATCTCGCCGCCGGAGCGCCACTCGCTCGTCAGGCGCTGCACCTCGACGCCGGCGGCGAGGAGGCGGTTGGCGACGGCGAAGGCGTCGTTCTGCGCGGCGGAGAGGAGGTACGCGGCAGGGTTGCCGCGGGGCTCCTCGACGCGTCCCGGCACAGGGCGGGTGTTCCAGCCTTCAATGCGCTGGAACGGGCCGGTGAAGCCTTCCAGGACGCGGTCGAACTTCACGCCCATCTGGTACGCCAGCGTCCACCCGGCCACGTCGTACGGCGGGATCGGCGGGCCGCCCTCGTAGCGGAAGTCGTTGGGGTGGTCCTGCGGCTCGAACATGTCCAGCACGTGCGGGCGGAAGGGCTGCGCCGCCATCACCACGTACGACCCCGCCGGGTACTGCTTGCCGGCCACACTGAACGGCGCGGTGGCGCGGTGCACCTCCACGCCCGTCTCCAGCAGCGCGTTGACGAACTTGGTGGCGGTGGGGAAGTCCGGCTGGTTGCTCGGGAGCACGTAGCCGCGCGGGTCGCGCCACTCGGGGCGGCGCAGCATCGACAGGTAGCGCTGCGACTCCTGCGGGTTGGGCGCGTCGTTGATCAGCCCGCCGGCGGACATCACCCCGTCGGCATCGGTGCGGCGGCGGCCGGCGGCGCGTATGGAGTCGCGCACGGCGTCGATGCGGCGCGGGTACGGCGTCCACGTGTCGCGGCTGCCGCGCTGGATGGAGTTCATCCCCATCCGCCACTGGTTCATCAGCAGCGTCTCGCGGTAGCGCGAGGCCATGTCCAGCACCGCGTAGTTGGCCGTCACCGAGTAGTCGACCGACTGCCGGAAGTGCCAGCGCTGCGGCGCGATGGGCGCCACCAGGTCGCCGCTGGGGAGCTGGCGATTGGCCACGAAGGGGATGTCCATCGGCGTGGGATTGCCGATGGTCTCCGTGAGCAGCCCCACCATGTTGTGGAAGTACGCCGTGGTCCGCAGCCCGCCGTTCCACCAGGTGCTGTAGTTGGCGCCGCGCCGCGTGGTGACGCCCGGCTTGTTCTCGGCGGTGAAGCGCGCGTGCATGGCGGCGCCCACCTGGTCCAGCTCGGTGATCACCAGCGGGTCGTACACGTAGTTGAAGGGGTCGCGGAAAGGCGGCGCGAACATCACCGTGCCCGTGGGCCCCGTCTGGTGATGATTGTAGACGATCTGCGGGAACCAGGTGTGGTACATCACCCGGTTCATGTTCTCCGTCTCCGGCTGGGTGGAGGCGTAGAAGTCCCGGTTGTTGTCGTGGCCGATGTACTTCTGGTAGAGCCGCGGGATGTTGGCCGTGGAGCGCTGCCGCGGGTTGGGGTTCCGCATGTACCAGTCGCTCACCAGGTCCATGCCGTCCGGGTTGGCGTGGATGAAGAGGACGATGACGTCGTTCAGGATGCGCATCGTCTCCGCGTCGTTGCGCGACACGAGCTGGTAGAGCGTCTCCATCAGCTGCTGCGCGCCGAGCACCTCGTTGGCGTGCAGCCCGCCGTCGATCCACACCACCGCCTTCCCCGTGCGTGCGAGCCGCCGCGCCTCGGTGGAATCCACGCCGCGGCCCAGCGCCAGGCGCCGCACCGTCTGCCGGTACTGCTCCAGGTTGCGCAGGTTGGCGGGGGAGGAGACGATCGCCATGTGCTGGGTGCGCCCCTCGGCCGTCTTCCCCATGTCGACCATGCGCATGCGGTCGCTCTGGGCGTCCAGCTTCTGCCAATACGCCACGAGCTGCCGATAGTTGGGAAGCACGTAGTCCGCGCCGATGACGTGGCCGAACTGTTCGCGCGGGGAGGTGACGCGCGTCTGCGCCGGCGCGGCGGACGCGGCCAGCACCGCCGCCAGCGCCACGAAGCGCGCGGTACGGGGGATGGTGTGCATGGGATCCTCGTTCTGGCCGCGGGGCGCGCGGCGCGGGTTCCAACCTTTTGAGCGGATGCAGCGTCACAATCTATACCCCCGGCCGCGAAGTCAAGACGGCCCCCCGAGAAAAGTCTGGCGCCCGGGGGTGCGCCCTGCTAAAATTCCAGCACGCGCTTTCGCACCGGACCGCCTCCGGGCGCACCCTCCCACGAGCCTCCTCCATGCGACGCACCGCTCCCCTGCTGGCCGCCCTGGCCTGCGCCGCTCCCCTGGCCGCGCAGACGCCGGCCGCGAGCTCCGCCACCGGGCACGCGGAGACGCCCACCGTGCGCGTGGCGCGCGCCGCCACCGCCATCCGGGTGGACGGACGGCTGGACGACGCTGCCTGGGCGGCGGCGGAGCCCGTCACCTCCTTTACGCAGTACGACCCGGAGGAGGGGAAGCCCGCCAGCGAGGCCACGGAGGCCCGCGTGCTGTACGACGACGAGGCGCTGTACGTCGGCTTGCGCATGCACGACCGCGGGCGCGTGTCCGCGCGGCTGGGGCGGCGCGACATGGGGCTCAGCGACTCGGATTGGGCGGGGGTGGTGATCGACTCCTACCACGACCACCAGACGGCGTTCTCCTTCGACATCAACCCCGCCGGCGTACGGCGCGACGCCACCAAGACGGACGCCGGCGACGACCTGTCGTGGGACGCCGTCTGGCAGGCGGAGGCCACGCGTGACTCGGCGGGGTGGACGGCGGAGTACCGCATCCCGTTCAGCCAGCTGCGCTTCAACCCGCGCGAGGAGACGTGGGGGATCCAGCTGGAGCGCATCATCGGGCGGCGCAACGAATACGCGGTCTTCGCCTTCACTCCCAAGAAGGAGCGCGGCGGCATCGCCCGCTTCGGCCACCTGGTGGGGATGCGCGGCGTGCGCACGGGAAAGCGGCTGGAGCTGCTCCCCTACACCGTGGCGCGCGCCGAGTACGTGGATCCCGGACCCAACCCCTTCCGCACGCGCAGCGAGTACGGCAGCTCGGCGGGGATGGACGTCAAGTACCGCATCACCAGCAACCTGACGCTGGACGCCACGCTGAACCCCGACTTCGGGCAGGTGGAGGTGGACCCCGCGTCGGTGAACCTTTCCGCCTTCGAGACGGTCTTCGAGGAGAAGCGCCCCTTCTTCGTGGAGGGGAGCGAGATCTTCCGCTTCGGCGGCGGCCACCTTCCCACGGGGGGCGGGCTCTTCTACTCGCGGCGCATCGGCGGGCGCTTCTCGCCGGTTCGCCCGCCGACCTCGCTGGCCGACCTGCCGCG
>JAUJMI010000042.1:3727-14220 GCA_030446945.1 Longimicrobium sp.
GCGGCGGGCAGACGTACGTGGGCGGGATGCTGAGCTCCGTGAACCGCTCGCTCGAATCGGAGGAGCTGCGCGCCGTCTTCCCGGCCGCCGCCGTGACCGGCGGGGTCGACTTCGTCCACCAGTTCGCCAGCCGCAAGTGGTCCCTCTCCGGCTTCGCGGCCATGGGCGGCGTGCGCGGCGACACGCTGGCCGTGGCGCGCACGCAGCGGCGCCCGTGGAGGTACTTCCAGCGGCCGGACGCGGACCACCTGGAGCTGGACCCCGGGCGCGACGCGCTGGCCGGCGTAGCGGGGGAGCTGCGGCTGCGCAAGCAGGCCGGGGCGCACTGGCGCGGCGGCCTGGCCGCGGCCACCATCTCGCCGGAGTTCGAGAGCTCGGACCTGGGATCGCAGCGCCGCGGCGACCGCTTCGACGTCTCGGGCGATCTCGTCTACGTGCAGCAGAAGCCCGGCCCGGTCTTCCGCTTTTACCAGGTGAACAGCAGCCTGCGCCGGGAGGTGAACTACGACGGCGACCACATCCTGACCTCGCTATTCCTGGGCTCGTACGCGCAGCTCCGCAGCTACTGGAGCTTCAACGCCAACTTCGGCGCGCAGCCCCGCTCCTTCGACGACCGGCTGACGCGCGGCGGGCCCCTCGCCATCCGTCCGGCGAACTGGCGCGTCTTCGGGGCGATCAACTCGGACCAGCGCAAGCCGCTCACGGTGAACGCGGGTTCCTTTTACCTCCGGGAGGACGCCGGCGGCTACGTCGTGGACGCCTTCGCGGGGCTGCAGGTAAAGGTGTCGCCGCGCTGGAACCTGTCGCTGTCGCCCAATTACAGCCGCGGCGTCGCGCCCGCCCAGTACCTGTCGTCGGTCGCGGACAGCACGGCAAGCGGGCTCTTCGGCCGGCGCTACGTCTTCGCGGGGCTGGACCAGACCACGTTCTCCATCAACACCCGCTTCAACTACACCTTCAATCCCGACCTGACGCTGGAGGTGTACGCGCAGCCCTTCGTCTCGGCCGCCGACTTCGGCGAGGCGAAGTACCTGGTGGCGGCGCGCACCTTCGACTTTGCGCCGGACACCACCGGCCGGGTCTCCGCCAAGGACTTCAACATCCGCTCGCTGCGCGGCAACGCCGTGCTGCGCTGGGAGTGGCGGCCGGGCACCACGCTGTACCTGGCCTGGCAGCAGCAGCGCGAGAGCTTCGCCGCCGATCTGGGCGACTTCAGCTTCGGCCGCGACCGCTCCGCTCTCTTTGGCGCCCGGCCGGACAACGTGTTCGTGATCAAGATGAACTACTGGCTGAACCCGTAGGGCCCTTTCACCCAGCGTCGCTCCGCGACGCGTCCCCCTCCCCCCAAATTGCCTGGGGGAGGGGCGCTTGCGCCGAACCGTGCGCGCTGGCCGGCATACAGGCACGCGGCCTTTGTTTCGGGCGTCGTGTGGAACGGCGCGGTTGGCGGGAGGCGGTGTGGGGGAGGGCACGGGCGCGATAAATCGCGCCCCTACGAGATCTGTGTGTTAGGTGCAGATGCGCGCGTGCGCCCCTCCCCAGGTTGTTTTTGGGGGAGGGGCAGCGAGGTGACGAGCGCGGAGAGGGCCCGCGATGCCCGGCCCCTACAGCTCCGCCAACCGCCGCGCGAGGAAGCGGCGCTCCGGCTCCTGGCGCGCGAGGGCGAGGGCGCGCTCGAAGCCGGCGCGGTTCAGCTTCACCACGGGCGAGGGATCGGCGCGGGCGAGCACGTCGAAAACGTGAGCACCCCGTAGTCGCTCGGGGATCGCCGAATTCGACAACACGTCCGCGAGGCCGTCAAATGGATTCGCGCTGGTCAACCGAGCAGCTTGTGGAAGCGCTTTCCCGCGGGGTGGCGGCGCCGAAAAGGTACGATGCTTGCCCCGAGTTGGCCTCCCCGACGCAGACAGCAACCCACGTGAGGCTGGAGGAGGAACGATGGGCAAGAGCATGGAAGGGAGCGAGGAACAGAAGCAGAAGCTTGCGCGCGAGGCCAAGAAGGAAGGGAAGAGCGCGAGCGAGGTCGGCGCCACCACCGGCGGGAGCAAGCAGCGGGCGCGTGCCGACAACGACGACTCGCACCAGAAGCGCCTCGACCAGAAGCACGAGGGGAAGCAGGACGATCTCACTCAAAGGCAGGACGAGGAAGCACGCCCCGGCGCGAGGGACAGCGATACGCCGGACAAGGAGCGGCATCCGAGGTTGTAGGAAATGGGGAACGGGGAACGGCGGGGGGACAGGGGACAGGGACGGAAGGCAGGGCGTTACCACGCTACCCCCATTTGTCATCCTGAAGTGAAGCGCCTCTCCGTCCTCACCCGTGCTCCATGGTGTGGCGCGGAGCGAAGGATCTACTGTGCGATGCGAGGGGCCGGCCTGCCGCGCCGGCCCCTTGCTTCGCCGGCTAGATCCTTCGGTCGCCGCACAGCATCCGTGGGGGGCCTCACGTTTCGGCGAGGGCGGCTCCCTCAGGGTGCCAAACTGGGGGTCCGCACTCACGCACTCACGTACTTCTTTTCTCTACCGCCCCGCCGCCACGCGCGAATCCCGGTACTCCTGCTCCGACACGTGCAGCGCATCCCAGGCGCGCTGCGAGCGGGGGTCGAGGACGGTGCGGGGCGCGCGTTTGGTGGGCCAGGGGAGGCGCGGGTCGTCCGTCGTGCCGGGGTAGAGCCCGACCGTGGAGGCGACGATGGCGCCGGCGACGGTGGAGCGGAGGCTCCGGTCCATGCGGCCCAGCACCGCCAGCGCGCGGAGCGGGCCCTGCACGAAGGCGTCGGAGAGGAAGGTGGCGTACTCGTCGCGCAGAGTGCCGGGGCCGATCTCGTCCAGGCTCGCGAAGAGGCCGCCGAGCGCCTCGTCGTCGCCATCCTTGACGCCACGGAAGAGGAGGACGCTCGCCACCCGCGGCCAGCCGGGTCCGCTCCCTCCGAACGCGGTGGAGAAGAGCTCCGCTTCGAGGCGCTCCAGAAGCGCGCCGGTCTCCTCCCGCTCCAGCGATACCACCACCGGGTCGCGCGGCGGCGGGGTGCCGGCGGGACGCGTGGAGGTGCTGGTGCGCCTGCGCGCGGCCGGCGTGGCCTCCACATTGGCCCCGCCGACCACGACGATCTCCGTCCCCACCTGCACGTTGTGGTAAAGGCGCAGCGCATCCGCGTCCGAGAGGCGGATGCAGCCGTGCGAGACGCGCTGGCCCAGGAGCTCGGGCTTGTCGGTGCCGTGGATGGCGAGGCCGTGGCCCAGGTACACCGCCGCCGCGCCTAGCCCGCGCGGGAAGCGGCGCTTGGGGCTGTTCTCGGGCGGCACGGGAAGGTCGTGCTCCAGGAAGTACCAGTCGGGCGCGATCCAGTCCGGCTCGCGCGCCTTGTAGGTGACGTGGAAGGTGCCGTTGGGCGTGTGGAAGTTCCACGCGTCGCGATCGGTCTCCAGGCGCAGCCCGGTGCCCGTGCCCACCGGTGCGGACCAGAGGACGCGGCTCCCCTTGGTGAAGAGCAGGCGGTTGCTGTCCAGGTCGATCACCACCACGTGCCGCCCGCGCGCGACCGCCTCGGAGCGCACGCGCACCCCGCTCGCCGCCGCCCTCCGCGCCGGCGCCTGCGCCTCGGCCGGAAGCGCATCGGCCAGCGCGGCGCCCGTCAGCATCAGCGCCGCCGCGGTCCTCATCCAGGTCGTGCTTCGCATGGTATCCAGCGGTACAGCGGATCGTGGTCCGCGCGATGGTCGCGCGGCGCCCGGTTAGGGGCGCAATCAGCGTACCCGGTCGGGCGGGGGGAGTTTCAGGGGCGGGGCAGGCCCCCTCCCCCGCTCGTCACCTCGCAGCCCCTCCCCCAATAACGACCTGGGGGAGGGGCGCACGCATGGATCTCGCGGGGTGCACGGATCCCGTAGGGGCGCGATTCATCGCGCCCGCGGCCGACGATGCTCCAACCCCTGCCTCGCCACGCTAACCTCGTAGGCGCGGATCTGCGTGCACCTGCGTGTCCGCCAGCATCCTCCGCGCACCGGCCCGCGGGCACGCACACGGATGCATGCGTTCCGCCCCTCCCCCAGGTCGTTTTGGGGGAGGGGCAGCGAGGAACGAGCGGGGAGAGGGCCCGCGATGCCTGCACCCCGCACAGAGATCCACACGCGCGCCTCTCCGCGTCTCGGCGGCGCCGCGTGAGCCCGCCGTTCAGCCGTTCATCGCCCGATCCAGTACGTCGCCTTTACCAGGAAAACATTGCGCGCGGGGACCTCGAAGAGACCGGACGCATCGCGGCCGACGTCGAAGTCTCCGAAGCCCTCCTGGCCGCTCCGCTCCTGCTGCCATACGAAGAAGAGCGTGGAGCCCGGCCGGTACTCCCAGCGCAGCACCGCGTTTCCGCGCAAGTTGCGGAAGTTGTAGTCGGGGCGGCGGAGCTGGAAGCAGCGGGCGGCGCCGGCGGCGCCGTCCGGGTCGATGGTGTAGCGCTGTGGATCGGCCGCGGAGGTGCCGCACGCGGTGTTCAGCGCGATGGTGCCCGCGTCGCTGCCGTACTCGGTGAAGCGGTAGCTGTTCGGCGCCGCCAGCTCCTTGAACCCGTCGTACTCCCCCGCGGAGAGGAAGGGGCGGGCGTAGAGCTGCAGCGAGAGGCGCGGCGTAAAGGTCCAGTCCAGGCGCGTGCTCAGCGCCACCGTCGTCTGCTCCAGTGTGGCGAAGACGAAGCGGCGGCCGTACGTGTCCGCCGCCAGCGGGTCGGCCTGGGTGCGGACGTACTGCGCGTCGGTGCGGTCAGTCTCCCACACCGGGCCCACGCTCACCTGCACGTTGGTGGCGGGGCGCGCGGACACGGAGGCGGCCAGCACGCGGAAGTGGCCGCCCGCGTCGTCTCTGGACGAGTAGCCGTCCACGTATACGGAGGCGCGCTTGCGCGGGTCCGTCCCCGCGCCGGCGGAGAAGGCGAGCGACGACGGCGTGCGGGCCAGCGGTCCGCCGCGCGTCAGGCGGTCGCTGGTCACGCGCGGGGCGTACTCCGCCGTCGCCGTGGCGCTCCACAGGTTCTTGAACGTCCCGTTGCCGCGCACCGCGTAGGTGCTCCCCGTCCGGTCACCGCCGAAGTTCCACGACCGGGTGGTGAACGCGCGCACGAACCACTCGCGGAAGACCGGCCCCGGCTTCCCCTGCCGCCGCCCAAAGAGCGCGGCGAGGGAGCGGCTGTCCGCGCGGCTCTGGAAACCCAGGTCGTTGGTCTCGAATCCGGGGCTGACCTGCTGCATCCAGAGCGAGCCGCGCCAGTCGCCGCCCTTCCTCAGCGCCGCACCCATCGCATAGCCTTCCAGGGAGGTGCGGGTCGCGTCGTAGGCCAGGTAGTCCGCGTCCGGGCGGAGGAAGTAGCGTGCGCTGGAGCGCTGCGTGGCGGCGATGGCGTCCGCGCTCCCCGCCACTCGCGACCCGGACGCGAAGCCGCTCACCGACCACATGCGGCTGGGGCCCCACGAGTGCTCGCCGTCCACTCCGGCAACGTACGCGTCGGAGCGCAGCATGGGGTCGAACACGGAATCTTTCTGGCTGCGATGGGTGGCGGTGGCGATGGCGCCGAGCACCGTGCGCCCGCCGTTGAGGTCGCGCCGCACGCGGCCTACCAGGTAATTGCTGAGCGGCTCGATCGCTTCCTCGCGCGTGACGCCGTCCGACACCAGGACGCGCCCCCGCTCGCCCGCCGTCACCGCGTCCAGCACGCCGACCGACCACCCGCTGGCCGTCTTGCCGCTCAGCTTGGCGGCGCCCAGGATGGTGGTGCTCTGCGGCGCGTCGAAGTACTGGAACGACCCGGCGAGCTGCCGCTGCGGCGTCCGCCCGATGCGCCGCGTGTAAAAGAACTGCGGCGCGGTCAGGCTGATGTGCGACAGCAGGCTGCCGAAGCGGAAGATGTCCGTCCCCTCGCTGAAGAAGGGGCGCCGCTCCGGGAGCTGGGTCTCGAAGGCGCTGAGGTTCACGAACGCCGGGTCCACCTCCACCTGTCCGAAGTCGGGGTTGATGGCCGCGCTCAGCGTGAGGCCGGAGGGGAGCCCCCAGCGCACGTCCGCCCCCACCGATGCATCCGCGTCGGACGAGCGGTAGAAGGGATTTCCCGGCTGGTCGGGCGCACGGGTGAGCCGGGCGACGGTGTACGGCTGCGCCTCCAGCCGGCTCGGCGCGCGGATGCCCTGGAGCCCCTTGAGGCGACCGAAGCGCGAGACGAAGCCGTTGTCGTTGCGGTTCCACGGCGACCAGACGAAGCGCGTGTCGAAGCGCGCCACGTCGCGCGTGAGCTGCAGCCCCCACTCGCGCCCGCCCGCCGGCTCGCTCCGCCCGAAGCGGAGCTGCGAGAGCGGGATGCGGAACTCCGCCGTCCACCCGGCCGAGTCCACCAGCGTCGCCACCTCCCACACGGCGTCCCACCCGGAGTCCTCGTTGGCGTCGTTGAAGAGGTAGATGTCGCGCTTCACCCCGCGCGGGTTCACGCTGAAGGCGAAGGCGGTGCGGCCGTCGGCGTAGCTGTCGATCATCACCTGCGCCCAATCCGAGTACAGCCCGCCCGCGTCGCGGCGCGCCAGCTGCGCGGCGATGGAGTCGGGCCGCGGGTCGGCCATCCGCATCCCCACGTACAGCGCGTCGTCCGCGTACAGTACCCGCGCCTCCGTGCTGAAGCGGGCCGGCGCCCCGGCGTTGGGGTAGCTCTCGGTGAAGTTGCCCGCCACCTCGGCCGCGGCCCACGACGCATCGTCCAGCCGCCCGTCGATGCGCACGGCCCCGGCGGCGCGGGCCGCCTGGAGAACCGGGGTGGGGCGCGTGCCGGGCGCCGCGGGCGTCTGCGCGGCGAGAAGGCCGGGGGCCAGTAAAAGGGCGAAGAGCGCTCGGCAGATCATCAGAAAGGCGGCTCGGGGAGTGGACAGTACGTCTGCAAGGATGTTAAATCTTTAGCATGGATACGTCCAATACCAATAACGTGTGATCCTGATATGATTCACGTATCGTCCGCGCCCGAGCTGCGCCTCCCGGAATCGGTGGAGCTGCGCCACCTGCGCTACTTCGTCGCCGTGGCGGAGGAGCTGCACTTCGGGCGCGCGGCCAGGCGGCTGCACATGGCGCAGCCGCCGCTCAGCCAGCAGATCGCGCGGCTGGAGTCGCTGGTGGGGTATCCGCTGTTCGAGCGCAGGCCGCGCGTGGCGCTCACCGAGCCGGGGAAGGTGCTGCTGGCGGTGGCGCGCCGCACGCTCGCGCAGGTGGCGCAGGGGATCGACTCCACCCGCCGCGCCGGCCGCGGTGAGAGCGGCGTGCTCACCATCGGCTTCGCCGCGTCGGCCATGCTGACGGCGATGCCGCGGGTCTTCCACGCCTTCCGCGCCCGCTACCCGGCCGTGGAGCTGCGGCTTCGCGAGATGTCCACCAGCGCGCAGCGCGACGCCGTCGTGGCGGGTTTCCTGGACGCCGGCTTCCTGCGCGAGCCCGCCGCCGACGCATCGCTCCTGGCCGAGCCGGTGGTGCGGGAGCCGTTCGTGGCCGTCCTCCCGCCCGGCCATGCGCGCGCGGTCGATGAGGTGCTCCCCCTGCAGGCGCTGGCGGACGAACCGTTCGTCCTCTTCCCCCGCACCGTGGCGCCCACCCTGTACGACCAGGTGTTGGGCCTCTGCCGTGACGCGGGCTTCCACCCCAAGCAGGTGCAGGAAGCGCAGGAGTGGCTCACCATCGTCGCGCTGGTCGATGCGGGGCTGGGCGTCTCGCTGGTCCCCGCGTCGTTCCGGCGCCTGGGGTGGGGCGGCGTGTCGTACCACCCGCTGGACCGCGACGGAGGCCGCACCACCATCGCCCTCGTGCGCCGCCGCGAGGAGCCACCGCCCGTCCTCGCCGCCTTCATCGACATCGCCCACGAGCACTTCGGTGAAGGCGCGGGCCAATAGCCCCCCGGGTTCGCACACCGGGGTGCGTCCAGGGAGTTTCTCCCGGGCCGGAGTCGTTGCAGAACGCAAAGCGGCCGGGGCTCGGAGCCCCGGCCGCTCTACGTGTAACGTTCCAGCGCGCGGTCAGCGCATCACGCGCACCTGCACGTTGCTGTTGTCCGGGGCGAAGTCGGCGATCTGGCTGTTCTGACCGACGCCCGTACGCGGCCACAGGTTCACGGTGAAGCGCTCCTGGCTGAAACCCCTCGAAGGCAGGAGGCTGGCCGGAACGGTCGCCCGCAGCGTGTTCCCCGTGAAGGTGACATTGCCCGCGGGCAGGTTCTGCGGGGTGCCGCCGGGGGTCAGGTCGCGCACGGTGCTGGTTCCACCCGGCTGCAGAACCACCACCACGTCGAAGTGCACCCGGGTGGCGAGGTCGCCGAAGCGCGCGATTCCCTGCCCGCGGTCCACGCCCCACACGAAGAGCGCGCCGGGGGTGGTTCCGATCGCACCCGCGGACGTGCTCTCGAAGACGAAGTTGGTGCCGTCGAAGGTCACCTCCGCCCGCGCGACGTCCAGGTCCGGGTTCCTGGGGCCCGTGAAGGTGGGCAGGAAGTCGTTCCGTGAATCGCTGATCGCGGACGGCCGGCTGGCCCCGGTCACGTCATCGTCGCCGTCGCAGGCCTGCAGGCCGAACGCCGCCGACAAAACCAGCGCCGCCGAACGAGCGGCCGCGCGCCGGGTGCGGCCCGCGGGCAGGAACGTACGCGTCCTCTTCATCGTCGATCTCCTTCGGGTAGGGTGCACGACCTTCCGGGGCAGAGTGCGCCCGGGGGTCCGTCCTGGTACGGCCGAGCGCACACGGCCTGCCGGTGCCGTTTCACGCTTCCCAGCGACCCCCGCCGTCGGGGTCGCACGGGGCGTTGACACGCCGAACTTTTAAGCTATTCTAAACCCCATTTTGCGGCAACCTCGCTGACGGTTGAGCGAGACAATCCACCAGAACCGCGGAGGACCATGTCACGGCCGGCTCCGGATCAACTCCGGCCCGCGCGCGGCCGCATCGATCTGCTTTGGGTGATCGTGCTCGGGATGGTCCTGGTGATGCTGACGGGCACCCTGTTAGCCGCGGTCGACGGAGTCGTCCGGGGCCAGGAACGGAGCTTGGCGGAGCGGAATCCTCGGCTCCACTCCGGGTGAGCCGTCGCCGTTCGCGCCGCCGCTTCGCCGCCGCGCGTGAACGGCACGGGAATCGCGGCGCGCGGCGCTCCGCAAGGGGCGGGCGCTCGATATTCTCTCTCTGGAGGTCCGGGTATGGCGAGCGAAGGTTCGGAGAAGGAAGGGGAGGAAAAGAAGGAGCGCCGGGGCGGGATGGGCAGCTCGGCCAAGATGGCGGCCACCGCCATCGTAACCGCCACCGTCCTTTCACCCCAGCTTCGCTCGATTCTGCGCCAGGGCGCGGTCCGCGGGCTGGCGGGGGTGCTCGTGCTCGGTGACGCCCTTGCCTCTTTCGCGCGCGGAGTCGGCCGTGGGATCCAGGACGCCGGCGGGGCGGAGCCCGCGTCGTCGGCCGCCGCGGATGCCGCGGTTGCGGCCGCGCAGGAGGCGGCCCGGACCGCCCAGGAGGCGGCGCTCGCGGCACAGGCGGCGGCGCAGGCCGCGCACGAGGCCTCGTCGACACCGCGCCGCAAGCCCGGGCGGCCACGCCCCCCTGCCCCGGACGGAGGTGGCGACGCCAATGGATGAGACGCCCGCCGCGACGCAGCGCGCAGAGGAGATCGTGGGACGGATGGGTGAGTGGCTCGGCGGGCTCGTGCTCGGCACCCTGCGGGGTGTGGAGCGCGCAGCCACGGGCACGCCGCCGGAATCGCCCCTGGATACCCCGGCCGCTCCGGCGGCGGTCACGCGCGCCGAACAGGTGCTGGACGGCGCGGGGGAGCGGCTGGGCCACTTCGCGGCACTCGCGGGCCAGCGTCTCCGCACGGCGGCCGCGCTGGCCCGGGAGGAGGCGGAGGACCTGTGGGCCGAGGCGCAGCACCTCCGCGACCAGGGGCGGTGAACCCTCCCATGCCGGAGCGGCTCCCCTTCGCCAGGCGCCGGTGAGATGATCGCCGTCGCGCCGCGCCCGCGTGTCGTCCGTTCCCTGCCGGGGCGCCTTCGGATCCACCTTCCCGCCTGGCCGGGGACCAACGGCAGCGCCCTGGAAGCACACCTGCGCCGGATGAAGGGGGTGCGGCGGGTGCAGGCAAACCCGCTCACGCGCAACGTGCTGGTGGAGTTCGATGCCGGAGCGACCGACGAGCCCACCCTCCTGGGCTCGCTACGGCAGCTCCCGCTGGACGTGCTCGCGGGGCCGCGGGAGGAGCCCGTCGCGCCCGCCGCTCCCCGCCGGGTACGGATCACGGTACCGAGGCTGCGGGAGGACCCGGCGCTGGCCGCGCGCGTCGTGGAGCAGCTCCAGCGGCACCCGGGGGTACGCGCCACCGCCAGCACCCTCACGGGCCGGGTGCTCGTGGAGCTCGCCGAAGGCGACGCCACCGCGGCCGAGCGCCGCCGCGACCTGGCGCGCCTGTCCTCGCCCACGCCCGAGCACGGCGCGCCGCGAGACGAGCGGC
>JAUJMI010000043.1 GCA_030446945.1 Longimicrobium sp.
ACCGCGTGGGCGGTCCTCGTCTTCCTGGCGGTGGTGCCCACCTACGGATCGTACCTCCTGTACAGCGCCGGCCTCCGCCGCGTCGAGGCGACGCGCGCGGCTACCGTCGCCACCACCGAGCCGGTGGTCGCCGCCATCGCCGCGTACCTGGTATGGGGCGAGCAGCTCGGCGCGGCCGGGTACCTGTTCGCGGCGGTCGTGCTGGCCGGCGTGCTCCTGGTGGTGCTCGCGGACGGAAAGAGCGAAGAGGGCGCTCACCCGGCGGTGTGATGTGCGAAGAGCCCGAATCCGCGCGTGCTCCGCGGCCCCTCCTGCAAACTCTAGCGCCCCTTCGCCGCCCCCTGCTGCTGCCGTACGTATGCGCGTAGCACCGTGTTGATGCGGGTCTGGTAGCCACGCCCGAGCTTGCGGAAGTGGTCCAGCACCTCTTCGTCCAGCCGAAGGGTGATCCGCTCCTTCCGGCCCGCGGGGATGACCAGCTCAGCGTTCGCACTCTGATGTGTGGTCACGTCTACTCACCGCAGCAGGTTTGGCTGATCCGTCCGCGAGAGAGCGCCATCCATAGCTGACAAGCACGGAGCGGCTTCTACGGCGGTGCGTACGGCGAAATTCCACCGCCGAGCAAACCGTCCACGCTATCAAGACGCGCCCCGGAGCCGAACCGGCCACGGGCGCGATAAATCGCGCCCCTACGAGACCTGTTCGGATCGCATAGATGGAGGCGTGCGCCCCCTCCCCCGGGCGGTTTTTGGGGAGGGGATGCATCGCGGAGCGACGCTGGGGGAGAGGGCCCTGCCCGCACGCAGGCCCGGCCTTTGCGCGGGGGTGGCGGCCCCGCCGCGGCGAACGCGGGGCAACATCGCACCCCAGGGAGGCACCCATGCAGGACGTGACCGAGACCCAGGCGCTGGAGCAGCTCTTCGGCGCCGACGAGGCGATCCTCTTCAAGCACAACACCACCTGCCCCATCAGCGCGATGGCGCACGAGCAGATGACCGACTTCGAGCAGCGCCACCCCGAGGCGCCGGTGAACGTGGTCGACATCCACGCCAGCCGCGAGCTCAGCGACAGCATCGAGGAGCGCACCGGGATCACGCACGAGTCGCCGCAGGTGATTCTGCTGCGGCAGGGGAAGCCGGTCTTCCACGAGTCGCGGATGGAGATCCGCGCGGACGCGCTGGAGCAGCACCTGGGCGGCGCCTCCGACGGGTGACGGCCGCCGCCCGCCGCCCCCCGGCGTGGGCCACGCTGGCGGCGCTCTGGCTCCTCGTCTTCTCCGTCACCACGCAGACGATGATCCTGGCGCCGATCCTTCCCCGCGTGGCGGAGCAGCTCCGCATCTCCGAGGGGCGCGTGGCGTGGATCAGCACCGGGTACTCCGCGGCCGTCGCCCTGGTGGCGGTGGTCGCGGGGCCCGTGAGCGACCGGGTGGGGCGGCGGCGGATGCTGCTGGCCGGCGCCGCCGCGATGACGGCGGGGCTGGCGCTGCACGCGCTGGCGCTGGGCTTCGGGTCGTTCCTGGCCGTGCGCGTGCTCACCGGCGCGGGCGGGGGCGTGCTGACCGGCGCCACCGCCGCGTACGTGGGCGACTACTTTCCGCCCGAGCGGCGGGGGTGGGCCAACGGGTGGGTCATGAGCGGGATGGCGGCCGGGCAGGTCCTCGGCATCCCGGTGGGGACGCTGCTGGCCGCGCGCAGCGGCTTCCGCGCGCCCTTTCTGGTGTTCGCGGCCACGATGGGGATCGCCTGGCTGATGATCGTGCGCTGGGTGCCGCACGCGGAGGTGGAGCTGCAGCGGGCGCCGCTCGGGGTGCGCTACCTGGTGCGCCACTACCGCGCGCTGCTGGAGAAGCGCGAGGCCGTGGTCGCCGTCCTGTCGAGCTTCGGGATGTTCGGGGGGACGGCGCTGTACATCCTCTTCCTTCCCACCTGGCTGGAGCAGGCGCGCGGGGCGCGGCCGGGGCAGGTGGCGCTCCTCTTCGCCATCGGCGGCGCGGCGACGGTGCTCACGGGACCGGCCGCGGGCCGCCTCTCCGACCGCACGGGGCGCAAGCGGCTGGTGATCGGCGCCAGCATCGGGCTGGCGCTGGGGATCGCGGCCACGGTGCCGCTGGCGCGCTCGATGGCCGGCGCCTACCTCCTGTTCGGGGGTACGATGGCGCTCTTTGCCGCACGCGCCTCCCCCTTCCAGGCGATGATGGCCGAGATCGTCCCGGACCGGCAGCGCGGGTCGCTGATGAGCCTGTCGATGGCGGTGGGGCAGGCCGGCTCCGGCGCGGGGAGCGCGCTGGCCGGCGCCACGTACGCATACTGGGGCTTCGGCGGCAACACCGTCGCCGCCGCCGCCGCCGCGCTGGCCATGGCGGCCCTGGTCGCCCGCTACCTTCCCGAGACGATGCGGCGCGGCAGGGCGGTTCGCCTGTAGAGCCGCGGAACCGATCCGCTCCCGATCGACTCGGGGAGGTGCTATCTTCCGGTGACCCAAACATCCCGTTCGCGCGCGCTCGACCCCGGCCTCCGCAATGCGCTGCGCCGGACGCTCGCGCGCAACCCCAGGTAGACGCAGACCTTTCCGACCCCGGGTGTGAACGCATGACCGACACCTTTGCCGAGCTTCGCAGGCGCGACTTCAGCCGGCTGGATCGCGGCGGGCACGTGTACCTGGACTACACGGGCGCCGGGCTGTACGCCGAGAGCCAGGTGCGCGCGCACGCGGACTACCTGTGCGGGTGCGTCCTCGGGAACCCGCACTCGCGCAACCCGTCGTCGATGGCCGCCACCACGCTGGTGGAGGACGCACGGCGCAAGGTGCTCGGCTTCTTCAACGCCGATCCCGAGCACTACGAGGTCATCTTCACCCTCAACGCCAGCGGTGCCCTCAAGCTGATCGCCGAGGCCTACCCGTGGGAGCCCGGCGGCCGCTTCCTGCTGACGGCGGACAACCACAACTCCGTCAACGGGATGCGCGAGTACGCCACCGCGCACGGCGCCGAGGTGCGCTACGTCCCGCTCGGGTGCGAGCTGCGGGTGGACGACCTGGAGGAGCACCTGGCCGGCGCGGAGGCGGGGAAGCACCACCTCTTCACCTTCCCCGCGCAGAGCAACTTCAGCGGCGTCAAGCACCCGCTGCAGTGGGTGGAGACGGCGCGCGCGCACGGCTACCACGTCCTGCTCGACGCGGCGGCGTTCGTCCCCACCAGCCCGCTCGACCTGGGGGAGCACGGGCCGGACTTCGTCGCGCTCTCCTTCTACAAGATGTTCGGCTACCCGACCGGCGTGGGGGCGCTGCTGGCGCGCCGCAACATGCTGGGCGAGCTGCACCGGCCCTGGTTCTCCGGGGGGACGGTGCGGTTCGTCTCCGCGCAGAACAGCGTGCACCTGTCACATGTCACGGGACGCGCTTTCGAGGACGGGACGCTCAACTACCTGGGGATCTCGGCCGTGTCGGCGGGGCTGGACTTCCTGGGCGAGATGGGGATGGGGCGCATCAACGCACACGTCATGCGTCTGACCGAGCTGCTGCTTCGCGAACTGGCCGCGCTGCGGCACTCCGACGGCGCGCCGATGGTGCGCGTGTACGGGCCGCAGGGGACGGTGATGCGGGGCGGCAGCGTCGCGTTCAACCTGATCGATCCCGGGGGCGACACGGTCGATTTCCGCGTGGTGGAGCAGCGCACCAACGAGGCGGGGGTCTCCGTCCGCACTGGCTTCTTCTGCAACCCGGGCGCGGCGGAGTTCGCCTTCGAGTACCACGACGACGAGGCATTCCGCTGCATCCAGACGCTGACGCCGGAGACGTTCACGCTGCAGCAGTTCTCGGACTGCATGAACGACTACGCGGTGGGGGCCATCCGCGCATCGGTGGGCATCGCGAGCAACGACGCGGACGTCGCGCGGCTCATGGAGGTGCTCGCCACGTTCCGGGACGCGGCCGCGGCGTCGGTGTCGAACGCGCAGACGGCGGCGGTGGTGACGGCGGAGTGAGGCTCGGGCGCCGTCACCCTTTGGCCTTCCCACAGAGACACAGAGGCACGGAGAGAACAGCTAAGAGGTTTTCTCTGTGGCTTGCAGTTCGCCGTGTGTCCTCGTGGGATGCTCGTTTACGGGGCTGTGGCGGGCTGGCGGATTCCTGCGCGGGGGAGCGGCGCGCTTTGCCAGCTCGCGAGTCAAGCGCGCGACCACGCCCGCCCAGTCGCCCGCGCGCTCCTGGCGGATGAGGCGCATGGTGGGGTACCAGGGCGAATCGTCGCGCCCATCCATCCAGCGCCAGTCCGGCTCCGCGTGGAGGAGCGTCCAGGTGGGGACTCCCAGCGCGCCGGCCAGGTGCGCCGGCATGCTGTCCACCGTCACCACCAGGTCGAGCGCCTTCATCACGCGCGCCGTCTGCAGCACGTCGTCGGAGCCGGAGTCGACACCGAAGCCGGCGGGTCGCTCCGCGAGTCCGTGGCCGCGCTGGAGGACGTGCAGCTCCACGCTGGGAATTTCCGCGAGCGGCGCCAACAGCTCGGGGGGGATGGAGCGCCGCTCGTCCCAGTCGCCCGCCTTCCACACCAGACCCACGGCCAGGCGTCCGTCGCGGGGGAGCGGGGCGGGGGCGGCGTGCAGGTAGGGCACCTCGGTGGGGAGCGTTTGCGGGGTGTCGCGGAAGAGGTGCGCCAGCTCCATCACCTCCACCTCCGCGTCGAACTCCACCTCCGGGGCGCCGTCGTGGAGCGGCAGGAGGCGGTCGACGCCGCGCGCGGTCGTCAGGAGCGGGAGCAGCTCCGGCTGCCCCCACACGATCACCTCGCGCGCCACCGCCTGTAGCCGCGGGGCGTAGCGGATGAACTGCAGCGTGTCGCCGAGCCCGTGATAGCACCTGACCAGGACGCGCTTCCCCTCCACCGGCTCCCCGTTCCACACCCACTGCTCGTGGCGCGGCCAGTGTGCGCACGATGCGCCGGCGCGGCTGCGCAAGACGGCGTCGCTCACCCGCCACGCCGCCTCGAAGTCGCCGCCGCGCATGTGCCTCATCCACGCCGACGCGTCCTCTTTCGTCTCCTCGTTCTGCCCTTCCCTCAACGGAGCGATCCTTTGCGTCTGTGAAGCTGCCGGGCCACCGCGCGAGCTACAAAGCAGGATGCGGACCGGACGGGGGAGTGCGTGAGTGCGGACGTAATCCGCGGTCCACGTCCTTCGTCCCCTTCTGTCATCCTGAGAGAGCCGCCCTCGCCTACCTGTGCGGTGCGCCCCGGGTAGCCATGGGGGGAGGGGCAGCGAGGCGGCGAGCGGGGTGGCGGCCGGTGTCGGCTCACGCACTCCCGTCCCAGCGGAAACGGGAGAGGGAGGCGCGGCCACGCGCATCGAACTCGACGCCTTCGCCCTCCAGGAGGAAGCGCTGCACCAGCTCGCCGCCGGGGTAGGCGCGGCCGGTGCTGATGCCGCCGCGCGCGTTGATCACGCGGTGCCAGGGTACCGTGGTGCCGTCGGGCAGGGCGTGCAGGGCATAGCCGACCAGGCGCGCATGGCCGGGGAGGCCGGCGAGCGCCGCCACGTCGCCGTAGGTCAGCACGCGGCCGGCGGGGATGCGGCGCACGACTTCGAAGATGCGGTTGTGGCTGCCCTCGCCGGTCATCAGAGGAGCGACGGGTTCATCCGTGCGAAACCCCGGCTGAAGGTGGGTCGAGAGAAAGTCGCGCAGCTCGCGGATCGCTTCGTCCGTTCGGCCGCCGTGCGCGCGGATGTCCTGCCCCGCGATGTCGGAGATGAACTTCTGATATCGGTAGCGGTCGGTGCGAGGATGATCGCCACCTTCTCCTGGTCCGCCCTGGAGCCAAAGGACTTCACGCCCAGGAAGATGCCGAGCTCCAGAGGCATGTTGAAACGCGGGAGCCGCGTGCCACGATCGAGTTGCGTCCGGCAGATGTCGTGCACCGCCAGGCGGGACTCGCGGATGATCGTGGTGATCTTCTCGATTCTCACCTGGCTGCTGTCGTCCACCTCGAGCGAGCAGCGTGGATGGTAGCCGCAGTCGGATGTGGCGAAGGCAATGGCCTCGAACAGAGGGCGGTACGCCGGATCGAAAAGGCCGTTGATGAACACGTTCCGGTAGTAGTTGCGAGCGATCATGGATCCGCGCCGCCGCCACCCTGGCCAGACTTCTTCAGCCCGCGGGAGCGCTTGTGCTTCGCTTTCTCCCGCGCTTCCCTCTCCGCTTTCACTTTCAGCACCGCCGCCATCGCTTCCTCCATCGTGAAGCTGTCCGGCGGGTACATAGGCGGGATGAGTTCCCGCATCCTGGCGTCCTTCATCTCGGCCCCCTCGGAACGGCTCCGTTTCGAAGCTATACGTGCTTTTAGGGGCTGCAAGCTTCGCACGCAAACCGGTCCGGGCGATGGCCGATCGGTGGCGATTTACTCCCAGCGGAGCTCCCATTCGCAGAAGGCGTCGCCCTCCACGGAGCAGCGGACGTGACGGACGCAGGGGGCGGCGCCGCCCGCCAGCTCCACGGAGCGGAGAAGGCCGCCGGTCTGGCGGCGGCAGAAGGTGGTGTCGCCGGGGTCGAAGCCCACCAGGCGCAGGACGGCGCGGCCGGGCTCGGCTTCGACCACTTCCATGTTGCCCGGCTGGTAAAAGAGCCGGAAGAGAGAGACGCGCTGCGTGAGGAACTCCAGCGGCGACTGCTTGAGGAGGATGCCGCCGTAGAGCTGCACCCCCGCCCCCTCGATGGAGTACGCCCCCGAGCGCTCCGGCCATCCCGGGTCCGCCGGGCCGAGCACGGCGTCGGTGGCGCGCCAGAGCGACCGCATCAGCTCCATCGGCACCTCGTCGGTGGATGCGACGGCGGCGATGGCGCGGCGCTCCTCCGGGCGAAGGCGGCCGAGGACGTCGTCCACCGCACCGCCGCCGGCGCGCTCGGCCACGAAGGCGAGGGTGGAGCGGAGCGCGGAGCCCCGGGCGCGGGCGCCTTCCATCACCGGACCGCCTCCTGAGGCATCCAGCGGGCGAGCGCGGCGCGGTCGAGCTTGCCGGAGCCGAGGCGCGGGATCTCCGGCAGGATGAAGACGGAGCGCGGCACCTTGTACCCGGCCAGCCGCGAGCGCGCGTGCGCCACCACCTGCGCCTCGTCCGCAACGTATTCGCCGGGGCGGAGGACGACGAAGGCGCGTCCCACCTCCCCCCAGCGGTCGTCGGGCACGCCGACGACCACTGCTTCAGCGACGCCGGGGCAGTCGGCGAGCGCCGCTTCCACCTCGGCGGGGAAGACGTTCTCGCCGCCCGAGATGTACATCTCCTTGCGCCGCCCGCAGATGGTGTAGGCGCCGTCCGCGTCGCGGCGGGCGAGGTCGCCGGTGTGCAGCCAGCCCTCCGCGTCCAGCGCCTCGGCGGTGCGCTCGGGGGCGCGCAGGTATCCGGCGAAGAGCTGGGGTCCGCGCAGGAGGAGCTCGCCGGGCTCGCCGGGCTCCGCTTCGCGGCCGCCCGCGGCCTCCAGGCGCATCTCCAGGAAAGGGACGGGCCAGCCGACGCTCCCCGGCCGGGCGCGCGCCTCGGCGTCCGAAATGGAGAAGCAGTTGGGACCGCACTCGGTGAGGCCGTACCCTTCACGGAAGCCGTACCCCGCCTCCCGCACCCGCGCGGCCAGCGAGGGCGGGCACGCCGCGCCGCCCGAGACGAAGGAGCGGAGCCGCGGCAGCGGACGTCCCCAGCGCGGGCTCTCGGTGAGCATCAGCAGCTGCGTGGGGACGGTGAGGGCGGTGGTGATCCCCTCCTCCTCGACGGTCTGCAGGAAGCCGTCCGCGTCGAAGCCGTCGAAGAGCACCACCGTCGCGCCGCGGTGCCAGGCGGGGGTGGCGAACACGTTCCAGCCGCCGGTGTGGAAGAGCGGGGTCGACACCGGCACGACGTCGTCCGCACCCAACTCCCACGCGGTGGCGGTCGCGACGGCGTTCCACACGATCTGGCGGTGGGGGAGGACGGCGCCCTTGGGCTTCCCCGTGCTCCCGGAGGTGTAGAGGACGAGCGCCGCGTCTTCCGCGCCGATCTCGACGTCTGGGGCGGCGGGGCCGCCGCGCTCCAGGAGTGCCGGTGCGTCGCGATCCAGGTCGATGCACTCCGCGCCCCCGGCGAGCGCGCGGAAGCGCTCCTCGGCGAAGAGGATCGCGGGGCGCGCATCGGCCAGGATGGGTGCGAGCTCGGGGGCGGCGAGGCGCCAGTTGAGCGGCACCAGCGCCGCCCCCACCCGTCCGCAGGCGAAGAAGAGCGCCGGGACTTCGTACCGGTTCCCCGCCAGCACCCCCACCACGTCGCCGCGCCCGATGCCGCGGGCGCGCAGGAGGGCGGCCCAGCGGTCCGCCGCCGCGTCGAGCTCCGGGTATGTGAGGCGCATGCCGCGCGTGCGGTCGACCAGTGCGACGCGCGCGGGCGCCTGCCTCCGCCAGAAGCGCAGCGGATCGGGGTGCACGGGAAAGGCGGTGTGGCTCATCGGTCAGCGAGTGTGGGCCAGGAAAAAACGGAGCATCTCGCGCGTCGCATCCGGACCGCGCTTATCCGTGTACGTCCCCTCAGCGCAGCCGCCGGACCAGGCGTGGCCCAGCCCCTCCACCATCCACAGCTCCAGCAAGGGGCCGTACACGTCACGCGTCGCCCGCAGCCCGGCCGTCCGCACCTCCGACCGCTGGAAGTCCGTGAGGCCGCCCGCGCGCGCCCACTGCGCGGCGAGCTGCCGCCCATTCACCGGCGCGACCACGGGGTCCGCGGCGCCGTGGAAGACGATCAGCGGCACCGCCCGCCCGACGCGCAGGGAGTGGGGTGCGGCCGAGCCGTTCTTCATCACCCCCAGCGCCTGCGGTACCGCGGTCGCGGCGCGGTAGGCGATCCCGGAATGCGCGCCCGCCGCGGCGAACAACTCGGGATAGGCGGCGGCGGTGTTGATGGCCATCGCCGCGCCGGCCGAGACGCCGGCGACGTACACGCGCTTCGGGTCGACGGGGCGCGCCGCCATCACCTCGCGCGCGATCCCCGCGACCAGCGCCGGCTCTCCGCCGCGCGCCTGGTGGGCGGGATCGTACCAGGTCCAGCACTTCTGCGGGTGAAGCGCGCCCGTCTGCTCGGGGTACGCGACGATGGCGCGTGCCTCGGCCGCCGCCTCGTTGAAGCGGGTGCCGCGGGCGAAGTCGTCGGGGTCCTGCGTGCACCCGTGCAGCATCACCACCAGCGGAACCCGTTGCGCCGCATCCACGCCGGCGGGGACGAAAAGGCGGTAGCGGCGCGTGCCCGCATCGCCGGTGTGGGTGTGCCACTCCCAGCTTCCCGTATCCGCGGTCGCGGCGGCCAGCATCGATGCGGCGGTCATCGCGACGACGGCTGCGGTCATGGGTTCCGAGCTTGGGTGCGGGGCAGCGGAACGGCAGTGAGGCCAGGCAGTTCGGGGCGCCGGCGAGTGCCGGCGCCCCGTTGCAGCTTACTTGGTGTCGAAGCGCAGCCCGAGGAAGACCATCGTGCCGATCTGCGGCATGTTGATCATCTCCATGTGGCGCTTCCCGAATTCGCACCCGCTCTCGTCTTCGTCTGTGGTGGCCGGGTTGTCGCTGGTGCAGCCGAACAGGTTGTTGAGTCCCAGGTTGATCGCCGAGCGGAAGCGCGGCACCCGGTAGCCGACGTTCACGTCCAGCGTGGAGAAGGTGGGGATGCGGCCCTTGTTGATCCCGGAGTTGAACTGGTAGCCGTTCACGTACCTCCCCGTGATGCCGCCCTGCCAGTTCCCCAGGTCGCGCACCCGGCTCCCGATCGTCCACTTGGTGACGGGCGAGTTCAGCGACGTAGCCTCCACCTCGCCCGCGACCTTGGTGTTGATCCCCGTGAGCCCGTCCAGCTCCACCACCGAGAGGGTGCCAGTGAAGTCCACCTTGGGGCTCAGCACGTAGTTGGCCGAAAGGTCGGCGCCGCGTACGGTCGCCTTACCCAGGTTGAAGTAGGTGAGGACGACCTGCGGCTTCCCCGCCTCGTCGGTCAGCGGCTTGCCGCCCGGGCCGAAGGCGGTGGTGGCGGTGGCGCCGGTGAAGGGGTTGGCGATGACGGTGAGCGGGCTCATGAAGTTCTGGTAGCGGCTGTAGTACCCCGCCAGGTCCACGAACAGCCGGCCCCTGACAAGCGCCTTGTAGCCCACCTCCCAGGTGCGGTTCTCCTCCGGCTCCATGGGCGCGTACTCGCGCACCACGGCGCCCGCGGCGTTCCTGACGGTCACGCCGTCTCGGTTGCCGAAGACGCCGATGTTGGGCACGAAGTTCGGGATGTAGAAGTTGGTCTGCAGCGTTGACGGGCTCTTGAAGGCGCGGTTGAAGAAGGCGCGCACCGAGTGCCCCTCCGCCGGAGTGAAGACGAGGCCGGCCTTGGGCGAGAACTGCGCGTCGTAGTTCTCGTGGTCGTCGTAGCGCCCCGCCAGCAGCAGCTTGAGCTGCGGAAGGAGCGGCGTCTCCGTCTGCGCGTACACGCCGCGCTGGCCGATGGTCAGGTCGTCGCCCGTCAGGCGATCGGTGAGCCACTGGCGCTCGCTGCTCACCACGTCGTGCCGCACCTGCGCGCCCCAAACCACGCTGGTGTTGAGGAGCGGGCGCACGCGGAAGTTGTTCTGGAACTCCGCCGCGAAGAGCTGCCCGTTGCTCGGCCAGTCCGACATCTGCCGGATCTCCTCGTCAGACCGGGAGGCGAGCGCGGGGGTGGCGCGGAAGGTGGTGTAGCGGTTGGCCGCGTAGCTCTTCCCCGCGTCCGACTCGGTGTGGTACGCGGTGAAGTAGAAGCGCGGGAAGGTGGCCTTGAACTGCTGCGTCTGGTACGTCCAGTCCACCAGCTGGTTGCGGCCGACGTTGGTCTGCCCCACGCCGTTGGTGCGGCTCCACCCGCCGCTCAGCTCGAACTGCGCGTCGCCGCGGTAGTACACGGCGGCGCCGTACGCACGCGCCACGTCGCTCTCCCAGTTGAGCCCCGAGCTGTCGCCCACCGAGGTCTCCATCGGCGAGGTGGGAGCGGCGGTGGCGCGGATGCGGTTGGACCAGTCGTTGAACTGGTTGTACTCGCCCGCCACTTTGTAGCCGAAGCTGCCGCGCACGCCGGCGTGCCGCATCTGCACGTCCGTGTACTCGCGGCTTCCGCCCGTCACCTCCATCTGCGTCCCCGGGTACTCGCGCGGGTCCTTGGACTGCAGCGTCAGCACGCCGTTGGAGGCGTCGGCGCCATAGAGGGCGGAGCCGGGGCCCACCACCACCTCGATCCCGGCCAGGTCGATCTTGGGGATGGGGGTGAAGGCGCCCACCGGCAGCCCGTTCTCCGGAAGCACGGCGATGCGGCCGTCTTCCAGCATCAGCATGCGGTTGTTGAAGGAGGAGTTGAAGCCGCGCGCGTTGATCCCCACGCTGCTCACCCCCACCTGCACGAAGTCCAGCCCGTTGGCCTGCTTGAGGGCGCCCACAAAGGAGCCGCCGGCCAGGTTGTCCAGCACCTCGGGCCCGACGCGCGTCACCGTCACCGGCGCCTCGGAGCGCCGCTCGGCGCGGCGCGACGCAGAGACGACCAGGCCGTCCAGCTCCACCGGCGAGCTCTCCAGCCGCACGGCGACCAGCGCCTCCTCGCCCGCGGCGACGGCCACGTCGTGGGTCTTGGCCAGGAAGCCGGCGCGCGACACGCGCAGCTGGCGCGGCCCGGCGGGGATGCCGGTGAGGGTGAACTGCCCCAGCGCGTTGGTGGTGGATCCGTAGCGCGTGCCCACCACGGTGACCTGGGCGGCGCGGATGGCGTCGCCGTCGGGGCCGGCCACCGTGCCTCGCACGGTGCCGCTCTGGGCGGCGGCGAAGGCCGGCGTGGCGGCCATGCAGGCCGCCGCCAGGAGTGTGCGCCAGGGCTGGCGCGGGGTGCTGCCGTTCATGGGAGGATCTCCCCTGTTGTGGGAACATGTGCGCGGCCGCGGCCGCTTCCGCGCGGTTGGTCCATCACTGCCGGTCCTGCCCCGGCACCATCACCAGTGCTTCGCCATCCACCACCTTTTCGCCCGTCTGGTTCTCGACCCAGGTGGCCAGCCTCACGCGACGCTTCGCCGCCATCATCTCCAGTACCTCCACCCTCGCCGTCACCGTGTCGCCGATCCGCACCGGCCGCAAGAACTTGAGGCTCTGCGACAGGTAGATCGTCCCCGGGCCCGGAAGGCGCATGGCGAGCACGGTGGAGATGAACGACGCCGACAGCATCCCGTGCGCGATCCGCCCTCCGAACGGCCCCTTCTCCGCCGCCACCGCGTCCAGGTGCGCCGGGTTGAAGTCCCCCGTCACCCCCGCGAACATCACCACGTCCGCCTCCGTCACCGTCTTGCTGAACTCCGCCGTCATCCCGGCGGCGATCTGGTCGATTCTCAAGCGTCTGGCCTCGCTGTGGGTGCCCTCACCCCCGCTCCTTCCTCGGACAACCTGTTCATGCACCAACGCCTTCGTAGGGGCGCGATTCATCGCGCCCGCCCTGGCCTCGCCTCGACGCCCGCCGTACGCAGCAACCCATCCGCCCGTGTCCCGCGCAGGCGGACTTTGCGGTTGTTGCCGCGAGCCCACTCGCCACGGCTACACCGCCATCACCAGCCGCACGTCGGCGTCGAGGGCGTCGGCGGCGCGGTGGCGGGTGAGCCAGGAGACGCCGAAGAAGACCAGGATGGAGAGGACCAGCGAGAGGCCCGAGACCGAGACGCCCGTGGGGAAGGAGTAGGCCTTGAAGTACGACAGCGTCTCAAAGGTGAGCGTGATCCCGAGGCCCGTGAGGATGGAGGCCACGGCGCCCTCGCGGGTGGCGCCCTCCCAGTTCAGGCCGATGGCGAGCGCCGGGACGAAGGTGGAGGCGAAGAGGCCCCATCCAAAGATCCCCAGGAACGCCACCACCGCGCCCGGCAGCAGCGCCAGTGCCGCCGCCGCCAGTGAGATCGCCACGGTGGAGAGGCGGCCCCAGAGGAGCTCGTTCTTCACCTTGCGCCCCAGCGACACCGGCAGGTCGTGCGTGATGGCCGCGGCGCCCACGCTCATGAACGAGTTGACCGTGCTCATGATGGCCGCCGCCACCCCCGAGAAGACCAGCGCCGCCAGCCACACCGGCACGTAGCGCAGCAGGAAGAGCGGGGTCGCGTCGTCCGGACGAGCGAGCGGGGCGAGCTGGCCGCCGGCCACCAGCGCCTTCACCGCCACGCCCACGCCGAAGTAGAGGAGCATGCTCAGCACGAGCGCGAGCGTGACGAGGAGCGGGTACCACTTGAGGCGGCGCGGGTCGCGCAGCATGTAGAACTTGTGGATAACGTGGGGCTGGCCCATCGAGCCCACGCCGAACACGAAGAAGAGCGAGAGGGCGGCGAGCGGGCCCATCTTGCCGAACGGCCCCAGGAAGGCAGGGTCCGCGGCGAGGATGGTGTTGGAGATGCCGCCCATCCCCCCGCCCACCTTGAGCGTGAAGAGGAAGACCAGGACCGACGCGAACGCCATCAGCGTCCCCTGGAATACGTCGGTGTAGACGCCGGCCAGGATGCCGCCCGCCACCGAGTACGCCAGCACGATCGCCATCCCGATCCACACCCCCGCCGCCAGCCCGGTCCCAAAGATTGAATCGATGACGAGCCCGAGCGCAAGAAGGTTGGTGGCCATGTAGCCGATCACCGCCACCAGCAGCGACACCGCGGAGAGCCCCTGCGCCGCCGGCGACCGGTAGCGCGCGCCCACCGCGTCCGGCACGGTGATGACGCCCCGCACCTCGGCCAGCAGGCGCATCCGCTTGGCGAGCGCCCACGAGGTCATCGACGCGGTGACGGTGGCGGGGAGCATCAGGAACATGGCGCCCAGCCCCGTCGCGTACACCAGCCCCGGCCCGCCGATGAAGGCGAACCCCGAAAGCGTGGCGGACATCGCGGCGAGGGTGAGCGCGATGAGGCCGATCCCCTCCCCCGCCACGAAGAAGTCACTCGCCGTGCGGGTGCGGCGCGTGGCCCAAACCCCGATCGCCGCCACGATGGCGAAGTACACGACCGCCACGGCCACGATGCTGGGCTGCGCCAGCTTCGGCAGGCCGCTGGTCTGGAGCGCGATCATCATACGGTCTCCACCTCGGCGGCAGGGGGAAGGGTGGATACGGAGATCGGGGCGGCGCGGAGATGGCGGGCGGCGGCGCGCTCCCGGTCCCGGTCGTCGTCGCGCAGCGTCAGCTCGTCGACGGTACGTGC
>JAUJMI010000360.1 GCA_030446945.1 Longimicrobium sp.
CCGCATCCCAACATGGGTTGGTCCGGCGTGCGCGGCAGAGCCCGTTTCCTTCACTCCGCGCCACACGACTGCGAAGTTAGCGGTGCGGAGCAGCGCTTCGTTCAGGAAGTGGTTTCTCTCCGCGTCTCCAGGGCTCCGCTTCGTCCTGCTGTTCTCGTCGTTCTCTCTGTGTCTCTCTGTGAGATAGCCGTTCCCCCTGCGCCCGTTGGGACCAAGTCCGCCGGGCACTGGAGCTTGTCGCCTCGGGCCGGAGCGCGTATCTTCCGGCGTTTCCCAGGGGGCTCCCCCGGCACGCTCCACCCTTAGCAGCGCAATCCATCGTGGCCCATCGCCAGCTTTTCACCTCGGAATCCGTCACCGAAGGGCATCCGGACAAGATCGCGGACCAGATCTCGGACGCGGTCCTCGACGCAATCCTGGAAAAGGATCCCACGGGCCGCGTGGCCTGCGAGACGCTCGTGACCACCGGCGTCGCCGTGGTGGCCGGCGAGATCACCACCGACACGTACGTGGACATCCCCGGGATCGTGCGCAGCACGCTCAAGGGGATCGGTTACACCGACGCGAACTACGGGATCGACGCCCACACCTGCGCGGTGATGACGACGATCGACCGCCAGTCGCCCGACATCGCCCAGGGGGTGGACACCGGGGGCGCGGGCGACCAGGGGATGATGTTCGGCTACGCGACCGACGAGAACGACGCGCTGATGCCCACCCCTATCCTCCTGGCCCATCGCCTGGCCGAGCGGCTGGCCGAGGTGCGGAAGAACGGCAAGCTGATGTGGCTGCGCCCGGACGGGAAGACGCAGGTCTCCGTGGCGTACGAGGACGGCCGGCCGGCGCACGTGGACACCGTGGTGGTGAGCACGCAGCACGACCCGGAGGCGAGCAACGACGAGATCCGCGAGGCGGTGATCGAGCACGTGATCACCCCCATGCTCCCGGCGGACCTCTTCGACCCGGAGCGCTGCACGATCCACATCAACCCGACCGGCCGATTCGTGATCGGCGGGCCCCACGGCGACGCGGGGCTCACGGGCCGCAAGATCATCGTGGACACCTACGGCGGGATGGGCCGGCACGGCGGCGGCGCCTTCAGCGGCAAGGACCCGACCAAGGTGGACCGCTCGGCCGCGTACGCCGCGCGCTACGCCGCCAAGCACGTGGTGGCCGCCGGCCTGGCGCGCCGCTGCGAGATCCAGCTGGCCTACGCCATCGGCGTGGCGCAGCCCGTCTCGGTCCGCATCGACACCTTTGGCACCGGCACCGTCTCCGAAGAGGCGATCGAGGCGGCACTGCAGGAGGTCTTCGACTTCACACCCAAGGGGATTATCGAGACGCTGGGGCTGCGCAGCGCCATCTACCGCCCCACCGCCGCCTACGGCCACTTCGGGCGCGCCTCGGTGCAGGGCGGCAACGGCACCCCGGTCACGCTGTTCCCGTGGGAGCGGACGGACCGGGTCGAGGATCTGCGCACGGCGGCGAAAGGATAGGGGGAACGGAAGTGCTAAGTCCTGAGTGCCAAGTGCTGAACAGCGGTTCACCTAGCACTTAGGACGCAGCACTTAGCACTTTCCCTCGGCAGGGCACCGAAGCATTAACCGAAATCCATGATCAAGCTCCGCGTACAGAGCCTCGGCCTGGACCAGGCCAACAAAGCACCCGTCGTGCTCCTCCAGGAGGCGGAGGGAGAGCGCGTGCTTCCCATCTGGATCGGACCGGCGGAGGCGAGCGCCATCGCCATGGAGCTGGCGGGGATGAAGTTCTCCCGGCCGCTCACGCACGACCTCTTCCCATCCATCATCACCGGGCTCGGAGCCCGGCTGACGAGGGTGCTGATCACGCGCGTGGAGGAGAACACCTACTACGCCGAGCTGGTGATCCAGCGCGGCGATGAGGTGTTCACGGTCGACGCGCGCCCCTCCGACTCCATCGCCATCGCGCTGAGGACGGGGGCGGAGCTGTTCGCGGGGGACGAGCTGCTGGACGGCTCGCCCACGATCACGGTGGTGGAGGGCGTGCCGCCGGGGGAGGGCGACGACCCGGACCCGATGGCGCCGCCCGCGCCCAAGCTGCCGCCGGACGAGCTCAAGGAGTACCTGCGCAAGCTGAACCCCGAAGACCTGGGACGCTTCAACCCGTGATCCTCTCCGACCGCGTGCGCGGGGCGGCGCGCCGCAAGGCCGGCCGCCTCGCTGTCGTTTTGGCGCCTTTCGCGTGCGCCGTGCCCGCCGACGCGCAGGCGCTCGCCGGGCGCGTGACCCGCGCGGGGACCCCGGAGGCGGGGCTCGTCGTGGAGCTGCACCGCGTTACCCGCAACACCCGCGGCCCCGTGGCCAGGGCGACCTCCGGGCCCGGCGGCGCCTTCTCAATCCCGCTGCCGCCGGTGCAGGATTCGGCGGGGTTCACCGTCTTCTTCGCCACGGCGATCGCGGACGGGGTACGCTACTTCGGGCCGGTGGTGCACGGCGCGGCGGGGGAGCGCAACTACGAGATCCAGGTGTACGACACCACCACCTCCCGCGCCACCGCCGACTCGGTGCGCGTCACGCGGCGCGACGTGGTGCTGGTCTCGGGAAGCGAGGGCGGATGGGAGGTGGCGGAGCTGGTGCGGGTGCAGAACCGCGCCCGCCGCACCCTGGTCCCGGATGCCACCCGCCCCCTCTTCGGCATCGCCATCCCGAAGGGGAGCACCGCCTTCGAGGCCGGCGACGGCGCCCCCGGCGAGGGTTCGCCCGGCGTGGGCGGGCAGCAGCTCCCCGGGGACGTGGTGCGCGTGGGCGACCGCGTGTGGATCAACGCGCCGCTGGTGCCGGGGGAGCGCGACGTCATCTTCCGCTACCGCCTCTCCCCCAGCCCGCGGGAGGCGAGCATCCCCGTGGAGCACGCCACCGACTCGCTGAACCTGTACGTCAGGCAGCCCGCCCCCGAGATCGAGGTGGCAGGGCTCGCCGCGCCCAAGCCGTTCACGGCCGACGGCGAGCAGTTCCTCCAGTTCTCCGGGGCCGGGCTGCGGGCGGGGAGCGCCGTGGGGCTGGACTGGCGGGGCCCCGCGCCGGCCCCCGTGGACCCGCGCTGGGCCGCCCTGGCGGCGACGGCGGCGGTGCTGGCGGTGGGCGCGTGGCTGGCCGTGCGCCGCGGCCGCGAGGCGTGAGGCGGTGGCGCTCGTCAGCACGGGGGCGCTGGTCCTTCAGACCTTCCCCTACAGCGAGACGAGCAAGGTGCTGCGGCTGTACACCGGCGACTTCGGCCTGCGCTCGGTGATCGCCAAGGGCGCGCTCCGCCCCAGGAGCCGCTTCGGCGGCCTGCTGGAGCCGTTCACCGAGGGGACCGCGAGCTTCTACCTGCGCCCGGGCCGCGACCTGCACACGCTGGGCGGATGGGACCTGGTGCGCTCCCGCCAGGCGCTGGGCCGCTCGCTGAGCGCCTTCGCGGGCGCCTCCCTCCTCGCGGAGCTGGTGCTCCGCGCCGGCACCGAGGACCCGCATCCGGAGGTCTACGCCGCCCTCGCCGCTTCCTGGGACGACATCGCCGCCGCCGCCACCCCGGCCGAGGCGGAGCGCGTCGTCCTCACCGGCGCATGGACGCTGGTGGCCCTCCTCGGGTTCGAGCCGCAGACCGACGCGTGCGTGGTGTGCGGCCGCCCGGTGCCTTCCGGCGAGCCGGTGCGCTTCGACGCGGGCGCGGGAGGCGTGGCGTGCATCCGCTGCCGTCCCGTGGGCCGCCTCCTGGACCCCGCCACGCGCGCGGACGTCGCCCGCATGGCGCGCGGGCACGTGCCCACCGCCGCCCTGGTGCGCCCCGGTGCCCACCGGGCCCTCCTCCGCGCGTTCCTTGAAGCCCAGCTCGCGCACGATCGCCCCTTCCGCTCCCTCGAGCTCTTTCTCGAGCACGCGCCGGCCGCGGACGAGACGGCCTGAAACCGCAAATCTCACACAGAGACGCAGAGGCATAGAAAGAGGTTGTCTCTGTGCCTCTTCTTTTGCGTAGCCCAGAGGTCGAGGCAAGGCAGGGGAGGGCAGACACGCAGGTCAGCCCCAATGGATTTTCGGTGCGATGGCGGGCGGCGGAACGGCGGCGGACACGGGCGCGATAAATCGCGCCCCTACGGGGTCTGTGCGCAACGAGCGGATGCGTGCGTGCGCCCTTCCGCCAGCGGTTTTGGGGGAGGGGCAGCGAGGTGACGAGCGGGGAGGGGGCCCGCATCAGGGCCCGC
>JAUJMI010000361.1:0-2218 GCA_030446945.1 Longimicrobium sp.
TGCGCGCCGAGGGGGACCGCGCCGTCCTCGAGGTCGCCGACACGGGGATCGGCATCGCCCCCGAGAACCTGGAGCGCGTCTTCGAGCCTTTCTGGCAGGCCGAACCCGGCGCCGGCGAGCGCGGTCCCGGGATCGGGCTGGGCCTGGCCCTCCTGCGCCGCAACGCCTGGACGCTCGGCGGCGACGTGCGCGCGCGCACCGAGCCGGGCCGCGGCAGCACCTTCCGCGTCACCATCCCGCTCGGCTGAACGGCCGAACCGCGGTTGCAAACTGGAACACGGAACGGCGTTCGCATGTACCTGTTTCGGCAGCCGTCCTCCGCCTCACGCCCGCCGCAGAAAAGGTCCTGATGCCCCGTCGCACCCTCCGCAACCTGCTCGCGTGTAGCTGCCTCGTGATGCTTGCCGCCTGCGGCCGCGACGACGGCGGCGGCCGTGGCGGGGAGGCCAAAGCCGGCGAAGTGCCCGATTCGCTCAAGTACGGCGGCACCGCCACCATCGGCTCGTTCTCGGACCTGCAGTCGATGAACTCTCTGGTGTCCAGCGACTACTACAGCTCGCAGGTGCAGCAGTACGTCCTCTTCATGCCCCTGGTGAAGTACGACGCGGAGCTGAACCCCGTCCCCTGGCTGGCGGAGCGGTGGGACACGGTGCGCGTGGCGGGCGACTCCCTGGACCTGACCTTCCACCTGCGGCGCGACGTCAAGTGGCACGACGGCGTGCCCACCACGGCCCGGGACGTCCTCTTCACCTTCGACCGGATCATGGATCCGAAGACGGCGTTCCCCAACGCCTCCAGCTTCACCCCGTACTACAACCCCAAAGCGCAGCTCCTGGACGACTACACCATCCGCTTTCGGCTCCGGCCCCATTCGGACTTCCTGGACGCGTGGTTCCAGGCGCCGCCTATGCCGCAGCACGTCCTCGGCAAAGTGAAGCCGGAGGAGCTCCTCAACCACCCCTTTGGCACCCAGTCGCCCACCGGGAACGGGCCGTTCCGCTTCGTGCGCCATCTGGCGAACCAGGAGTGGGTGTTCGAGGCCAACCGCGACTTCCCGAAGGGGCTGGGCGGGCGTCCTTACCTGGACCGCGTCGTCTACCGGAACATCCCGGAGATGACCACGCTCCTCACCGAGCTGCTCACCGGGGGCTTGGACGTGTACCTGGCGCCACGGCCGTCGCAGGTGGCCCAGATCAGGGCGAACCCGGCGCTGGAGGTGAACCACACCTCGTACCGGCAGTGGGTGTACATCGGCTGGAACACGGCCCTCCCGCAGTTCCGCGACGCGCGGGTGCGGCGGGCGCTGAGCATGGCGATCAACCGCCAGCAGATCGTGGACGCGCTCCTGTACGGCTTCGGCGACGTAGGGCGCTCCACCGTCACGCCGGCGCACTGGTCGTACGACCCCCGCGATCCCCAGACGCAGCTCCCCCACGACACCGCCGGCGCGCGCCGCCTCCTGGCCGAGGCCGGCTGGCTGGACCGCAACCGCGACGGCGTGCTGGAAGACGCACAGGGCCGCCCCCTCCGCTTCCGCCTGGAGACGAACCAGGGGAACGACACGCGCAAGGACATCATCGAGATCGTGCAGGCGCAGCTGAAGCCGCTGGGGATCGTGGTGGAGCCGCGCCTGGTGGAGTGGAATACCCTCACTGCGCGGCTCCAGAACGACGTGGGAGGGGAGCGGAAGCGCGACTACGACGCGGTGGTGAACTCGTGGGTGGACTACTTTCGCAAGGACGACCGCGACATCCTGCACAGCGCCAACCTGGAGAGGCCGTTCCAGTACGTGCAGTTCTCCAACCCGCGCGCGGACTTCCTGATCGATACCACGGGCGTGATGACGGACCGCCAGGCGGCGCTCCCCTTCTGGAAGGAGTACCAGCACCTGATGGTGCGGGAGTCGCCCTACACGGTGCTCTACTATCCGCGGCGCATCGCCGGCGTCAACCGCCGCCTCCACTACGGCGAGATGGACACGCGCGGCGACCTGCTGAACGTGCACCGCTGGTGGCTGGACCCCTCCGCCCGCCGCGCCGCCCCCCGCCCGCCAGCGGATACGGCGAACAAGTAGGGGCCCTCACCCCCCGCGTCGCTCCGCGAAGCATCCCCCTCCCCCCAAACCGCCTGGGGGAGGGGGAGCGAAGGGCGTGGGGCTGGAGCCATCCGCGGCATCGGGACCAGCAACAGGCGGTGGAGCCGCGTCGGACAACGCGCG
>JAUJMI010000361.1:2318-4214 GCA_030446945.1 Longimicrobium sp.
CCATCCGGGTTGTCCAAACCACCCGCCGCGCCTATATTGTTGGGCTGTGCACCTCCCGCTCGCCCGTGCCGTCGGCGCGGGCGGCGGTTTTCGTCTTATCCCGGTGGCGCCGATGTTCGATCAGCTCAGCGACAAGCTCGAAGGCGTATTTTCCGGCCTGCGGCAGCGTGGGGTCCTCACGGAGCCCATGATCCGCGAAGGGCTCCGGGAGATCCGCCGCGTGCTGCTGGAGGCCGACGTCAACTACCAGGTCACGCGCGACTTCATGAAGCGCGTGGAAGTGAAGGCGCTCGGCGAGCGCGTCCTGAAGTCGGTGACGCCGGGGCAGCAGATCGTCAAGGTGGTGCACGAGGAGCTGACCTCCATGCTGGGCGAGAAGCGCTCGCCGCTGGCGCTGGCGCCGCTCCCCCCCACCGTCATCATGATGGTGGGGCTGCAGGGCTCGGGCAAGACGACCACCGCCGGCAAGATCGCGCGGCGCATGAAGCGCGAGATGCGCCAGACGCGCCTGGTGGCCTGCGACGTCTACCGCCCCGCCGCGGTGGAGCAGCTGCAGACGCTGGGCGAGCAGGTGGGCGTCCCCGTCTACGCCGAGCCGGGCTCCACCGACGTGATCGGCATCGCCCGGCGCGCGCTGGAGCTGGCCAAGAGTGAGCGCGACCGCGTGGTCATCTTCGACACGGCCGGGCGCCTGCAGATCGACGAGGAGCTGATGGAAGAGCTCCGCCGCCTTAAGGCGGAAGTCGGCCCGCACGAGATCCTCTTCGTGGCGGACGGGATGATCGGCCAGGAGTCGGTGAACGTGGCCAAGGGCTTCGACGACGCGCTGGACGTGACGGGCGTGGTGCTCACCAAGATGGACGGCGACGCCCGCGGCGGCGCGGCCCTCTCCATCTTCGGCGTCACCGGCAAACCCATCAAGTTCCTGGGCGTGGGCGAGAAGCTGGACGGGCTGGAGGAGTTCCACCCGGAGCGGATGGCGGGGCGCATCCTTCAACAGGGCGACGTGCTCTCGCTGGTGGAGAAGGCGGAGCGCGCCTTCGACAAGGACGAGGCCGCCAAGCTCGAGAAGAAGATGATGGGCGCGGGGCGGTTCGACCTGGAGGACTTCCTCGTCGCGCTGCGCCAGTTCCAGAACCTGGGGCCGCTGGAGAACCTGCTGAAGCTGATCCCGGGCGTGAACAACAAGATGCTGAAAAACGTCAAGGTGGATCCCAAGCAGTTCAAGCACATCGAGGCGATCATCCTCTCGATGACGCCGCAGGAGCGCCGCCGCCCCGAGATGCTCAACGGCCCCCGCCGCGCCCGCATCTCGCGCGGCTCCGGCCGCCCGGTCATGGAGATCAACCGTCTCCTGGCGCAGTTCAAGGAGATGCAGAAGTTCATGAAGCAGATGAAGGGGCTGCAGGGGATGATGCCGAAAGGCGGAATGCCCAGGCTGCCGTTCGGGGGCGGGATGCCCCGGATGTAGGGGAATGGGGGTTGGGGAATGGGGAATGGAACAGCGCCGGCGGCTCCCGGCTCTTGCCCATCCCCGATTCCCCATTCCCGGTTCCCGTTTTTTCGATCGTCCGCCCACACCGACGCCGGCAAACCGCCGCAGGGCTGGACGCCACCGAGTCACCACAAGGGTACAGGAATGGCTCTCAAGATGCGCCTCCGCCGGATGGGCCGTAAGAAGGCCCCACACTACCGCATCGTCATCGCGGAAAGCTCCAATGCCCGCGACGGTCGCTTCGTGGCCAACATCGGCCACTACAACCCGACCACCATCCCCATGACCCTCGTGGTCGACCGGGAGAAGGCGCTCTTCTGGCTCGGCCAGGGCGCGACGCCCACCGACACGGTCAACTCGCTCCTCAAAAAGGGCGGCGTCTTCCAGCCCGTCCCCGAGGG